>URKW01000046.1 GCA_900548615.1 uncultured Eubacteriales bacterium
CTAAAACGCCAGCTCTCGCATAACGAGAACTGGCGTTCTTTGACAGGCTGTAAAACCGCAGTCAGCCTTTCGGCTGACTGCGGTTTTTAACATGTGTTTGGCCGTTAGTTCTTCTTTTTACCCAGATAGGCTTCCTTGATGGACTCGTCGGCCAGCAGTTCCGCGCCGGTGCCGGACTTGGTGATGTTGCCGGTCTCCAGCACGTAGGCGTAGTCCGCGATCTTCAGGGCCATGTTGGCGTTCTGCTCGATCAGCAGCACGGTAACGCCCTGCTCGTTCACGGTGCGGATGATATCGAAGATGCCTTGCACCACCAGCGGCGCCAGACCCAGCGAAGGCTCATCCAGCATCAGCAGCTTGGGGCGGCTCATCAGAGCGCGGCCCACCGCCAGCATCTGCTGCTCGCCGCCGGACAGGGTGCCCGCCAGCTGCCAATGACGCTCCTCCAGACGGGGGAACAGCTCATAGACCCACTTGATATCCTTCTCGATGCCGTCCTTGTCGTTGCGCAGGTACGCGCCCACCTTCAGGTTTTCCAGCACCGTCAGGTTGGGGAACACGCGGCGGCCCTCGGGAGACTGAGCGATGCCCGCCTCCAGCACCTTGTTGATGGGCTTGCCCAGCAGCTCCTTGCCGTCATAGGTGATGGAGCCGCTGTCGGCCTTCACCAGACCGGAGATGGTGCGCAGCGTGGTGGACTTACCGGCGCCGTTGGCGCCGATCAGGGTGACGATCTTGCCGTCCGGCACTTCCAGACTGATGCCGCGCAGCGCCTTGATGCCGCCGTAGGACACATGTAAGTTCTCAATCTTCAGCATCGTCTGCCACCCCCAAGTATGCGTCGATGACGCGCTCGTTGTTTTGGATCTCGTCGGGCGTACCCTGCGCGATCAGCTGGCCGAAGTCCAGCACATAGATACGGTCGGCGATGTCCATGACCAGATCCATGTGGTGCTCGATCAACAGGATCGTCTTGTGGAAGTTGGTGCGGATCTCGCGGATGAACTGGGCCAGTTCCAGCGTCTCCTGAGGGTTCATGCCGGCGGCAGGCTCATCCAGCAGCAGTAGCGTGGGCTCGGTAGCCAGCGCGCGGGCGATCTCCAGACGGCGCTGCTTGCCGTAGGGCAGGCTGGTGGCCAGCTCGTCCTTCACGTCCTCCAGACCCACGATCTTCAGCAGCTCCAGTACTTCGGCACGCTGCCTGGCCTCCTCCTTGCCGTTCAGGTGCAGGGCGGCGGTAAACAGGTTGCTGGTGCGGCGCATGTGCTTGGCGATCAGCACGTTGTCAAATACCGTCTGGGTCTTCCACAGGCGGATGTTCTGGAAGGTACGGGCCATGCCGCGCACCGTGATCTTATCGGGCGTGGGAGCCAGAATGTGGTCGGAAAAAGCGTATTCGTCCCGCTCCTTCTGCGCCTGCTTCCACGCCTTCAGCGCTTCGCCCTCCAAAGGCTCCTCCGGGGCGAAGTGGGCGGTGTACATGGTGGGATGCTCACCCTTGTAGGTTTTCTTCATCTTGCCGGTGGGGTGGTTGCGGACGATGCACTCGCCGTTGAAGGTCACTCGGCCGTTGGTGGGCGCGTACACACCGGTGATCACGTTGAAGGCGGTGGTCTTACCGGCGCCGTTGGGGCCGATCAATGCCACAATCTCGCCCTCGTTGACGTCCAGATTCAGGTTGTCGACGGCCACCACGCCGCCGAACTGCATGGTGGCATTTTCCACGTGCAGCACGTTTTTCACTTCACTCATTTGGATGCCACCTCCTTTGCGGGCTTATCCTTTTTCTTGAAGAGCTTCCCGAAGAAGTTGATGATCCCATCCCACGAGAACTCCCGGTCGCCCATAATGCCCTTGCGGAAGAACAGCACCACGATCATAATGACCACGGAGAACACCAGCATACGGAAGCCGCCCCGCATGAAGGGGACGCTGACGCCGATGTAGGGCATGGGGTCATCCAAGAAACGCAGCCACCACTCGGAGCAGGCGATGTACAGGAAGGAGCCCAGAATGGAGCCGGTGACGGAGCCGATACCGCCGATGACCACGATCAGCAGGATCTCATAGGTCATGGTGGAGGTAAAGGTGTTGGCCTGTACGCTGGACTGGAACATGGCCAGCAGTGCGCCGCCCACACCGGCAAAGAAGGAGCTGATGAGGAAGGCCTGCATCTTGTGCTTGGCCAGATTGATGCCCATGGCCTCGGCGGCGATCTCATCGTCGCGGATGGCCTTGAAGGCGCGGCCGTAGGTGGAGTTGATGATCAGCACGATGATGCCGATGCAGATGGCGGAAATGATAAAGGGGAACAGCACGCTGTCGAAGTTGGCGAACTTCTTCAGCAGGTTGGATGCGTTGGTGAGGGGACCCACCTGCTTCCACTGGATGATGGCGCGCATGATCTCGGCAAAGCCCAGGGTGGCGATGGCCAGATAGTCGGACTTCAGCTTCAGGACCGGCAGGCCGATCAGCCACGCGAAGATCATGGGGACAACGCCCGCCAGGATCAGCGCCACGATCATAGGCAGGCAGAACTGGACGATACCGCCGTCAAAGTACTGGTACACTGCGGCGCGGGACTCCACAGGGATGGTCAGGATGGCGTAGGTATACGCGCCGATCATCATGAAGCCCGCCTGACCCAGGGAAAACAGGCCGGTAAAGCCGTTCAGCAGGTTCAGGGACACCGCCACCAGCGAGTAAATGGCGCCTTTTTTCAACACCGACGCCAGCATGGAATAGTGCTGGAACTTATCCACATACAGCAAAAACACGATGCAGACGGCGGCGAGGATCAAAGACAGCAACAGATTTCTTTTCTTATTGTTCTTCATATCTCACACCTTCTCCGTCAGTTTTTCGCCGAACAGGCCGTTGGGCTTGCACAGCAGGATGATGATCAGCAGCGCAAAGGTGAAAGCGTTGCTGAACACCGCAATGTTTTCATTGGCCTTGATAAAGGACTCGCAGATACCGATGATAAACGCGCCGATGACCGCGCCGGGGATGGAACCGATACCGCCGAACACCGCCGCCACGAAGGCCTTCAGGCCGGGCATAGCGCCGATCATGGGGCTGACCTGGCCGTAGTTGGCGAAGTACAGGATGGAGGCCACACCGGCCAGGAAGGAGCCGATCACGAAGGTCATGGAGATCACGGAATTGATCTTGATGCCCATCAGCTGCGAGGTCTCGAAGTCACGAGACACGGCGCGCATGGCCATACCGATCTTGGTATGGTTAATCAGCAGCACCAGCGCTACCACCAGTACGATGGTCAGGATGGGGGTGATGATGGTGATGCGCTTGACGCTGAGGCTGCCCATCTGCATCACCTTGGTCAGGAAGGGGATGTCGGGATAGGCGCGGGCGATACCGCCGGTGATGTAGGTGGCCAAATTCTGCAGCAGATAGCTGACGCCGATGGCCGAGATCATGACTGACATACGGGGCGCGGTACGCAGGGGCTTATAGGCCGCCTTCTCGATCAGGACGCCCAGAATGACCGTCAGGATCAGTACCAGAGGAATGGAGATGGCCAGCGAGCAGGTGGCGGAGATGTAGACCATAAAGAAGCCCGCCATCATGAAGATGTCTCCGTGGGCAAAGTTGATCAGCCGCAGGATGCCGTACACCATGGTGTAGCCAATGGCGATCAACGCATACAGGCTGCCCACCGTGACGCCGGAGAGCAGCAGTTGGATATAATACGCTGCGTCATGCATAAGTAAGGAAACCTCCCTCGTTATGAATCTTGCGCTTTCAGAAGCCGGAGAAGCCTCGCGGCTTCTCAAAACGCAAGAGTCATCAAAGTTGCATCGTGAGGGGAGCGCTGGCTCCCCTCACGATGGATGCAATAGTGATTCTCTGCGCGAAAGACCGATGACTTAGCCGTTGTAGGTGCTGAAGTACACGATCTGGCCATCCTTGATGGTCTTGATAACGGCGTAGGTCTTGACAGCGTCGCCGTTCTCATCGAAGGACAGGTCGCCGGTGATCAGGCCGGGCACGTTCAGGGAAGCCAGGGCATCACGGATGGCGGGGCCCTCGGTGGAGTTGGCAGCCTCGATAGCGTTGACGGCAGCCATGTAAGCGTCATAGCCGCAGGGGGTCACGCTGGAGATAGCATCGGCGGTGCCGCCATTGTTTTCGATACGGGTGTTGTCCTCAGCAACCCAGGCCTTGAAGCCCTCAACAAAGGCCTTACCGGCTTCGTTGGTAGTATCGTCAGCGTCAAAGAACGCGGAGAAGTACACGTCGGTGGCCTTGTCACCGGTACGCTGGGCGATGGAGATATCATCCCAGGTATCGCCAGCCATGATGGGGCAGGTGATGCCGGCATCGCGGGCCTGGCTGATAATCATGGCAGCGGTCTCAATGGAAACGGGAGCGAAAATGCCGTCATAGTTCTCGGACTTGACGGAAGCCATGATGGTGGAGAAGTCGGTCTCGCCCTTCTGGAACTCCAGAACGGTAGCCTTACCGCCCAGACGCTCCATTTCCTTCTGGAAGTAGTTGCCGAAGCCGGCGGAGTAGTCGTCGCCGGACTCAATGATCAGCGCGCAGTTCACGCTGCCCTTTTCCTTGTTGGCAAAGTTGGCCATCACCGCGCCCTGGAAGGGATCGATGTAGGATACACGGAAGTAGTAATCATTGTCCAGGGTGACCTGGGGGTTGGTGCAGGAAGTGCCGATGGCGGGGATCTGAGCATCCTTGAACAGGTCGCCGGCAGCGATGGCGCAGCCGGAGCCGTAAGTACCGATCACCACGGACACACCCTGGGAGATCAGGGTCTGGGCGGCAGTGGGAGCCTTGGCGGCGTCAGACGCGTTATCCGCGGTGACCAGCTGCACGGTGTACTCCTCGCCGTTGATGGTGACGGTGGGCTTGATGGAGTTGGCATACTCGATGCCCAGGATCTCCTTCTTGCCGCCGGCAGCGTTCTGGCCGGAAGTGGGCTCAAACACGCCGATCTTGACGACCTTGTCGCCGGTAGCGCTGTCGTCGCCGGAAGTGTTGCTGTCACCGCCGCCGCAGGCGACCAGAGACAGTGCCATGACCAGAGCCAGCAGCATTGCAATAAACTTTTTCATGGTTTTTCCTCCTAAAATTCTCTTTTACCGGATGCTTTCCCTCCGGTAGAACAGTCTTATTTTAATGGAATCCCAACGAAAAAACAATTGTAACATGCTCCGAAATTGCACAGGCGTTTGTCCGTCTCAGACTGGCAAAAATCGTTTTCCACCGGTAGGCTGTCCACCTATAAAAAACACCCACTTGTCCCCGGTGCACACCAGAAAAACGTCCCTTTCGGCATTAACGGTCTTTTTACATCTATATGTTGTAAAATAATACTGAATTCTCTCTATTTTGCCGCCATAAATAGTATTTATTTCGTAATAATATAATTTCTTTCTATTTTTCCCTTTGCCCGGCATTTTGGCTTGTCCCGCCCGGCAGGACAGGAAAGGGGTGTCCCTCTTTGAAAGACACCCTTTTCGTGATTTTGCACAAACAACCCCTGTGCCCCTCTGAAAAAGTGCTGTTTTCTCCCCGTTTTGCACAAAAAGAACGCCCGCACGCTGTGCAGGCGTTCTTTCATGTCACTCATTTTACTGCGCGTCCTGAGAAACCTCCGTGAAAAAACTCTCGAACACGTCGCCGTTCATGGTCTCGTTGGCCAGCAGATACTCCGCGATCTCCGTCAGCTGCTTCTGGTACGTCCGCAGGATATCCTGCGCCTTCTGATAGGCCTCGTCGATGATGGCGCGAATTTCGCCGTCCATCTCGGCGGCGGTTTTTTCGGAATAGGGCCGGGTGTGACCCATGGACTTGCCGATAAACACCTCGTCGGAACCGGCGTCAAAGGCCACGGTGCCCAGCTTTTCGGACATGCCGTAGGTGCCCACCATCCGCCGGGCCAGCGAGGTGGCCCGCTGAATATCGTTGGACGCGCCGGTGGAGATATCGCCCAGCATCAGCTGCTCGGCGGCCCGACCGCCCAACAGGGACACGATCTGCTGGAGCATGTACTCCCGACTGAGATAGGAGCGATCCTCGTCCGGCAGGGAGATGGTCATACCGCCGGCCTGACCGCGAGGCACAATGGTGATCTGATGCACCGGATCGTGCTGGGGCAGGGCGCGCATCACGACGGCGTGACCCGCCTCGTGATAGGCGGTCAGCTTCCGCTCCTGGGGCGGAATGACGCGGCTGTGCTTCTCCGGACCGGCGATGACCTTGATGACCGCCTCGTCGATGCAGGCCTTGTCGATGGCCACCTTGTCCTGACGGCCTGTCAGCAGCGCCGCCTCGTTCAGCAGGTTCTCCAGATCCGCGCCGGTAAAGCCGGGGGTGCCCTTGGCCACCCGACCCAGATCCACATCCTCCGCCAGCGGCTTGTTGCGGGCGTGGATCTTCAGGATCTCCTCGCGGCCCTTGATGTCCGGCAGACCCACGTACACCTGACGGTCGAACCGTCCGGGACGCAGCAGCGCCGGATCGAGGATATCCACACGGTTGGTGGCGGCCAGCACCACCACGCCCTCGTTGGAGCCGAAGCCGTCCATTTCCACCAGCAGCTGGTTCAGGGTCTGCTCCCGCTCATCGTGGCCGCCGCCCAGACCGCTGCCGCGCTGACGGCCCACCGCGTCGATCTCGTCGATAAACACGATGGCGGGCGCGTCCTTCTTGGCCTGCACAAACAGGTCGCGGACACGGCTGGCGCCGACGCCCACGTACATTTCCACAAAGTCAGAGCCGGAGATGGACAGGAACTTTACCCCCGCCTCACCGGCCACCGCCTTGGCCAGCAGCGTTTTACCGGTGCCCGGAGGGCCCACCAGCAGCACGCCCTTGGGGATGTGCGCGCCCAGCTTCAGGTACTTCTCCGGGTCGCGGAGGAATTCCACGATCTCCTGCAATTCCTCTTTTTCCTCGTCCGCGCCCGCCACGTCCTTGAAGGTGACCTTCTTGTCGCCCTCGGGGATGCTGCTGACACGGGCCTCGCCAAAGTGGGCCATCTTGTCGCTGACGCCGCCCGCGCCGCTGCCGTTCATGCGAGTCATCAGGTTCATCAGCAGGATAAAGGCCATGATAGCCAGCACATAGGGCAGCAGCACCTGCAGCCAGTTGGTGCCCGGCGCGGCGGGATAGTCATACTGGGTGATGATGCCCTTGCTGTACTGCTCCACCACCAGATCGTTCAGATCGTCGTAGAACAGCGTAAAGTCCCGGATGGGGCAGGTAACGGTGGTCTGATCCTTCAGCGTCGCCGTCAGGCGGCTGTCGCTGACGGTGAAGGACTGCACCTTTTCCTGCACGAAATTCTCGCGCATGGCGCTGTAGGTAATGTCGCCCTGACGGCTCATGGTGCGGGCCAGATACATGACCACCAGCAGGCACAGCACCAGAAAGATCAGGGGACGAAAGCTGATTCTTCTACTCATGACCGACCTCCCTGTCCTACCAGACGGATGCCCTGCCAGCTCTGGTCGCTGCCCACGCTGATGACCAGGAAGGGCTTGGCCTGAATGGCGGAGACCTTCACATAGGGATTCGCCCAGCTGCGGGCGTCATTGGAGCCGGTTCGATTGTCTCCCATGGGGAAGAAGCAGCCCTCCGGCACGGTAAAGCTCTTGTCGCACTCGGTGACGCCCTTCACCGGCAGGTACTCCTCCTCCAGCTTTTCGCCGTTGATATACACGTAGCCGTCGGCAAAGGTGATGGTATCGCCGGGCAGACCGATCACACGCTTGACCAGCACCTTGCCCAGCTCATCGCTCCAGAAGGTGACGATATCGCCCCGCTGGGGCACGGGGTCGGCCACGATATAGGGCAGCTGCAGGCCCACCAGCACCGACTTGGTAGGCAGCGTGGTCTCCATGGAGCCGCTGGGCACCCACGCGATCTGTAAAATAAATTTGAATACGACGAACACCGCCGCCAGAATGAGAATGACCTCCCGCCATTCCTTCCAGAAGCGCTTCAGCGTCATCTTTTCTTTCTTCTGGGGCAGACCGGCAGACTCCTGCCGCTCTACCCGCTTTCCCTCGTTGTTCATAGGGCGTCGCCCTCCTGTTCTGTCCGCCTCTCGGCGGGAAATCGGCCATTCATGACATTTGTCAAAACGCCTCGCAGAGTTCGCGCCCGCAGGCGCGAAATAGTCAAATCATTTTTCTGACGACATGTGCGTCAGAAAAATTCTTCTCGGCCAGCAAGTGCACCCAGCGGGTGCGTGCAGTCGGCCGCGATCCCCTTTGGCAATGAAATCGTCAGATTTCATGCCAGCTTTACTTACTGTATACCTCCGGCTTCAGCACGCCGATACAGGGATAGTTCCGGTACTGCTGGGCGTAGTCCAGACCGTAGCCCACCACGAACTCATCCGGCACCTCGAAACCGGCCAGATCGGCGGTAATGGGCTTTTCCCGGCGGGCAGGCTTATCCAGCAGCGTCACGATGGTGATGGAGGCCGCGCCCTTGGTGGTCAGGTAGTTCTTCAGGAAATACAGCGTGTTGCCGGAATCCAGAATATCCTCCACCACGATGATGTGGCGGCCGGTGATGTCCTTTTGCAGGTCGCGGGTGATCTGCACCACGCCGGAGCTCTTGGTGCCGTTGTTGTACGAGGAGACGCCGATGAACTCGATCTCGCTCTTGATCTGCGCCGCCCGCACCAGATCCGCCATGAAAATGAAGCAGCCCTTCAGCACGCCCACAAAAATGGGATCCTTGTCGTGGAAACGGTCGTACAGCTCGTCGCCCATCTCCCGCACCCGCTTCTGCAGCTGCTCCTCCGACATCAAAACCTTCAAGATGTCCTGCTCCATGTTGCTTTTACCCATTCCCGGTATCCTCCTTATGGTTTTCTCGTTTGTTGATGATGATTTTTATGCTTTCGCCGTTTTCCGGCGATACTCTCTCTCCAACGCCGTACACAGCGTAAGGCGCTCCGTCCACGCACACCACGGGGGCGGCGTCCCGCCGCTCCGGGGGAATGCCCGCGTCGCTGAACAGCCGCTTGAGACTGCGACTGCCCCGTCCCACGGTCATGCGGTCGGCGCTGCTCCACGTCCGGACGGTCACACGGCGGCTCTCGCCGCCCCGCAGGGTGATATCGAAATCTCCCCAGCGGTTCACGCCCTGCCGCAGTGTCATTTCCGGCGGCGGCTCCTGACGAACCGTCAGCCGCAGCCAGCCATCCCGGCACACGGCCCGCAGACCGCCGGGCAGCGCCAGTAGGCCGCCGCTTTCCGCCAGCGCCAGCAGCGCCTGGATGTGAGCCGCGCCCACATCCTTTTTCCCGGTGGGCGTCCGCTCTAGCAGCAGCCGCATCACGCGGCTGCGCAGCGCCTCCGGCGCGGACAGCAGCCGCGCCGTCTCCACCGCCATGCCCGACGGCGGCAGATATTCCGCCGCCAGCGTGTCCAGATAGCCGTTCTCCCGCCGCAGGATCTCCGCCGTGCGGCCGATGGCTTTCGTCAGCGCGGGATTGATGGTCTCCAGCCGGGGCCACAGCTCCCGCCGCAGACGGTTGCGGGCGTAGTGGGTATCCTCGTTGGTGCTGTCCTCCACGTGGGACAGCCCGTTTTCCTGTAAATAGTCCTCGATCTCGGCGCGGCTGGTTTGCAGCAGAGGCCGCACGATACGGCCACGCACCGGCGGAATGCCGCCCAGCCCCTCCGGCCCTGTGCCCCGCAGCAGGTTCAGCAGCACTGTTTCCGCCTGATCCTGGGCGTGGTGGGCGGTAGCGATCCGGTCGGCGCCGATGGCGTCCGCCGTGCGGAACAAAAACTCGTACCGCAGCCGCCGTCCCGTTTCCTCCACGCCAAGGCCCCAGCGTGCCGCCGTCTCATAGACCGGCGCGGCCTCGGTATAGAACGCGACCCCCAGCGTCCGGCACAGCTCACGGACGAAATCCTCGTCCCGCCGGGCCTCGGGCCGCATTTGGTGGTTCAGATGGCCCGCCGCCACGGTGAAGCCGCGCTGCGGCGCGATGGCCGCCAGATAGTGCAGCAGGCACACGGAGTCCCGCCCGCCGGACACGGCGCACAGCAGCACGCCGCCTTTCGGCGGCAGCATGCCCCACCGTTCCATCCAGGGAAGCAGATCCATGGCTCACCCCTCGTCGTCGCCGTAGCGGTTTTCCAGCGTGCCGAAGGCGGTATACTCCGGCATCCACCGCAGCTCCACCTTGCCGGTTTCGCCGTGGCGGTTCTTGGCCACGATGCACTCGGCGATGTTGTGCTTCTCCGAGTCCTTATTATAATAGTCGTCGCGGTACAGAAACATGACGATATCGGCGTCCTGCTCGATGGCGCCGGATTCACGCAAATCGGACAGCATGGGCCGCTTGTCGTCGCGCTTTTCGTTGGCGCGGCTCAGCTGGGAAAGGCACAGCACCGGCACCTGCAATTCCTTGGCCATGATCTTCAGCATACGGCTGATATCGGACACCGCCTGCTGGCGGTTCTCGCCGGAATAGCCCTTGCCGCCGGCGCTGGTCATCAATTGCAGATAGTCGATGACCACCAGCCCCAGATTGTCCAGACGGCGGCACTTGGCGTTCATGTCCGCCGCCGTCAGCAGGGGATTGTCGTCGATGCGGATATCCATGCGGCTGAGATTAGAGGCCGCCTCGGCGATCCGCTGCCAGTCGCTCTCCCGCAGGTTGCCGGTGGTCAGGCGGGTGTTCTCCACCAGTCCCTCGGCGGCGATCAGGCGGGTGACCAGCTGCTCGCGGGACATTTCCAGCGAGAAGATGGCCACGGTCTTGCCGGAATCTCTCGCCGCTGACAGCGCCACGTTCAGCGCCATACTGGTCTTTCCCATACCGGGACGGGCCGCCAGCAGCAGCAGGTCGGACTTGTTCAGGCCGTTGATCTTGCCGTCCACAGCGGAAAATCCGGTGGACAGCCCCGGCAGCTCGTTGCCGCTGTTGGACAGCTCCTCCAGCCGGTTCATCACGTCCTGTAAGATCTGGCTGACCGGCACCATGTTCTGGGCGCTGCGGCCCCGGCGAATGGCGTACACCTTCTGCTCCGCCGATTCCAGCATGTCGGCGGCGGAAGCGCCGCCCTCCTGCACCATGGCGGTGATGTTGGCGGCGGCGGTGGCCACCTGCCGCATCAGCGCCTTGTCCCGGACGATCTTCACATACTCGCCCACGTTGGCGGAGGTAGGCGTCACCTCCATCAATTGCAGCAGGTAGGGCCGCGTGGCGTCGGTGTACAGGCCGTTTTTCTCCATCTCGCTGGCAACGGTCACGCCGTCCACCGGCTGGGAATAGACAAACATGTGGGCGATGGTCTCGAAGATCTCGCGGTTCTGCCGCAGGTAGAAGTCCTCCGCCTGCAGCTGATCCATCACGTCCTTCACGCAGTCGCCGTCGATCAGCATGGAGCCAAGCACCGCCTGCTCCGCCTCGGCGGAGTGGGGCATGCCCCGCATCAATAGTTCGTCCATTGTCACACCTGCCTTTCGTGGGGGGCGCTTTTATAAAAGCCTCGCAGAGTTCGCGCCCGCAGGCGCGAAAAAATTAAATCATTTTTCTGACGACATGCGCGTCAGAAAAATTCTTCTCGGCCAGCAAGTGCACCCATCGGGTGCGCGCAGTCGGCCGCAATCCCTTTTGGCAATGAAATCGAAGATTTCATGCCAGTAAATTTTACTTCTCCTCGATGACCAGCACGTTCACGATACCGCTGATCTCAAAGCCCAGCTTGGCCTTCACCTGATAGCTGCCAAAGGACTTGATGGGCTCGTCGATGACCAGCTTCTTGCTGTCCACGTCCATGTCGTACTGGGCCTTCAGGGCGTCGGCAATGGCGGCGCTGGTGACGGCGCCGAACAGCTTGCCCTCGCTGCCGCCCTTGGCGGCGATCTTCACCTGGCAGCCCTGCAGCTTCTCGGCGATGGCCTCGGCAGCCGCCTTGGCCTCGGCGTCGGCCTTGGCCTTGGCCTTGTCGCGCAGCTTCATGGTGTTCACCGCGTCGGCAGTGGCGGGCACCGCCACACCCCGGGGGATCAGGTAGTTGCGGGCGTAGCCCTCGGCGGCCTCGATCATCTGGCCCTTCTTGCCCTTGCCCCGCACATCCTGCGTCAAAATCACTTTCATTGGTATGTCCTCCTAATGTCAGATTGGTTGGTTTCTGTTGTAGAATGGGCTTTCGGTATACGACCGCACCCCAAAGCCTCCCTCTGTGAGGGAGGTGTCAACGCAAAGCGTTGACGGAGGGAGAGAACAAAACGCTTAAATTCTCTCCCCCAGTCACCTCCGGTGACAGTTCCTGTTGTGGTACCCAAAATTTCGCTGCGGCATTTAAGCCGCCGAAATTTTGACCACGGCCACTCGCTCACCTCGCTTTATCTGCCACTGGCAGCGCTCGGATCGCTCCCCCCTCTCAGAGGGGGCCTTGGGAATTTCCTCAATCCTCAAAATATTGATCAATGGCCGCCAGCAGCTTCTCCTTGGCCTCGGCCACGGTGATGCCCTTTGCCTGTCCGCCTGCCGTGGTGGAGTTGCCGCCGCCGCCCAGCGCTTCCAGGATCACCTGCACGTTCACCTCTCCCAGGGACCGGGCGGACATGTACACGCCGTCGTCCTTCCGGTACAGCACGAAGGAGGCCCGGATGCCCCGGATGGTCAGCAGCTCATCCGCTGCCTTGGCCGCTGTGACGCGGTCATAGGCCTCGTCCGCCGCCACCACGGCGATATCCCCGTGGTAGATCTGGGCCTGCCGCATGATGGCGTAGCGGGTCACCATGGCGTCAAGGTCGCTCTGGAACATCCGCTGCACGTCCTGGGTATCCGCTCCGGCGCGGCGCAGGTACGCCGCCGCCTCAAAGGTGCGTCCGCCGGTGCGGTTGGTGAAGTTCTTGGTATCCAGCACCACGCCCGCCAGCAGTGCCTCCGCCTCACACTTGAGGATATCGGTGGGCTCCAGCAGATACTGCATCAGCTCCGTCACCAGCTCACTGGCGGAGCTGGCGTAGGGCTCGTGATAGTTCAGGGTCATCTTGTCGATGTAGCTGCTGCCCCGGCGGTGATGGTCGATGACCGCCACGCGGTTGCAGCTCTCCAGCAGCGGCTCGGACTCCACGCTGTCGGGACGGTTGGTGTCCACCACCACCAGCAGAGTATCCGGCTGGGCGTGGAGAAACGCCGTTTCCCCGGCCACGAACACCCCGGCGTACTCCGGCATCTGCTGCAAAGCCCGCAGCACCGGATGGGCGGCGTTATTTTCGGTATCGATGACGATCTGGGCCTTTTTGCCCAGCTTGCGGCTGATGCAGCAGATACCCGCCGCCGCACCCAGCGAATCCATGTCGGCGTACTTGTGGCCCATGACGTAGACGTTCCGGGCGTCCTGCACCAGCTCCCGCAGCGCGTTGGCCATGACGCGGGACTTTACCTTGGTGCGCTTTTCGGTGGTCTTGGAGCGGCCGCCGTAGAACTCAAAGTTGTTCCGATCCTTCACCACCGCCTGATCGCCGCCCCGGCTCAGGGCCATTTCCAGCGCCAGATCGGCGTTTTTGAACAGGCCGTCAAAGCTGTCGCCGTCCCGGCCCACGCCGATGGACAGCGTGGCGCTGACGCCGCCGCTCTCCACCGTGCGGACGCTGTCCAGCACGTCGAACTTCTTCTCAGCGTAGGTGGAGAAATCCTTCTCCTCCATCACGAACAGATACCGGTCGCGGTCATAGCCCAGCAGCAAGCCGCCGCTGTCGGCGCACCAGTCGTTGAGCTTTCCCTCGATATCCGCCAGCAGCGCCGAGCGCTTGCTTTCCGGACAGGCCTTCATCAGATCCTCGTAGTTGTCGATCATCAGAATCGCCACGGTGGGACGGGTCATGTCCAGCGTCTGGCGCATCTGCTCCGCCTCGGTAATGTCCAGCCAGTAGGTAGTGGCCAGCATATTGTGGTCGCCCTTCAGCTCGTCGGGATGGCTCAGCGCGCCGAACACCCGGTAGGTGCGGTGGTTCCACACCACGTATTCCGGCGCTTCCCGCTTGCCCTCCAGCAGCCAGTGGCTGTCAAACCCCGGCACGGCGTCCGCCACCGTCACCTCAAACAGCTTATCCTTCAGCCCCGTCAGACCCACGAATCGGTCGTTGCCCCACAGGATCTCGCCGGTGTTCAGGTCGAACACCAGCATAGGCAGCGGTGCGTACAGCATGTTGCTGGAGCGGGCGGTATCCATGCCGCCGCTGACGCGATCCAGATACTGCCGCACGCTGTGCTGCGCCATGCGGTTGCGCCGCACGCCCACATACAGCACCAGCGCCGACACCAGCGCCTCGGCCACCGCCAGCAGCGGCGAAAAGGGAAAGGCGGCGATCACAAAGGCGGCCAGGCACATACCGTACAGCATGATATTGGTGCGGAAGCCGCGGATCAGCTTTTTACTCAAGCAGGACACCTCATTTCAACTTCAATGGGGAATATCGGGAAACGGTCACCTCAGGCTTCAGATGGTGATACCACTCCAAATTACAATCATTGCTTATTATATCACACCTTTTCCGTTATCTCAACAGCAAAAACGCTCTTTTTTCCACGCTTTGCCCTCCGGGGCGAAGCGTGGCGGAAGGCGGCGAAAAGTTGGGGGTGTACAACGGGGGAAAGGTGTGCTATAATTTGTATAGATTGCAGAAAAATCTGCGCTTTTTTTGGTTGTTTCGCGGGGCGGCGTCGCCCTGCGGTGATATAAAAGGCCGCCCTTGACGGCGGCCTCCTATAGCACAATTCAACACACGGTCATCCGGGGCGAACGCTCCGGTGCTCTCCCGGCGATGCAGGGCCGGCGGGACACCGGGCCGCCTTTGTTTTGCTGCGCCCGCATGCAGACGCATTTTGTGCATGTTGAAGGGGGTCATTCTACCCTTTTATGCCCCTTTTTCGCCCCCATAACGCCGTGTTATGTACCGATTATTTGCGTAAAAAAGGAGTAACTATGGCAGAAAAATTCAAAATCATCCCTCTTGGCGGTCTCAACGAGATCGGCAAGAACATGACCGCCTATGAGTATGGCGGCGAGATCATCGTGGTGGACTGCGGCATGGCGTTCCCCGGCGATGATATGTACGGCATCGACTGCGTGATCCCCGACGTAACCTATCTGGTGAAGAACCACAACCGGCTCCGGGGCCTGTTTATCACCCACGGACACGAGGATCACATCGGCGCTATCCCCTACGTGCTGAAGCAGATCAACATGCCCATCTACTGCACCCGGCTGACGGCGGGGCTGATCAAGCTGAAGCTGCAGGAGCACGGCCTGCTGCAAACCACCAAGCTCATCACCGTGGAGGCGGGCCAGACCATCCGGGCGGGCAAGTTCCAGGTGGAGTTCATCCACGTGAACCACTCCATCGCCGACTCGGTGGCCTTCGCCATCCATACCCGGATGGGCACGGTGGTACACACCGGCGACTTCAAGATCGACTCCACACCTATCGACGGCGAGGTCATCGATCTGGCCCGGTTCGGCCAGCTGGGCCGGGAGGGCGTGCTGGCGCTGCTGGCGGACTCCACCAACGTGGAGCGCCCCGGCTATACCATGAGCGAAAAGGCGGTGGGCAAGACCTTTGCCCGCCAGTTCACCGGCTGCGACAAGCGCATCATCGTCACCACCTTTGCCAGCAACGTGCACCGCATCCAGCAGGTGCTGGACGCCGCCGCCGCCTGCGGACGGAAGGTGGCCGTTACGGGACGGAGCATGGAGAATATCATGAAGGTGTCCACGGAGTTGGGCTACATGAAGGTGCCCAAGAACACGCTGATGGACATTCACAAGATCAAGGGCCTGCCCCTGAACCAGCAGGTCATCGTCACCACCGGCTCACAGGGCGAGGAAATGAGCGCCCTGTACCGCATGGCCTTTTCCACCCACAAGCAGGTGGACATCGGCCCCGGCGACAAGGTGATCATCTCCGCCAGCGCCATCCCCGGCAACGAGGTGACGGTGGGCCGGGTCATCAACGAGCTGTTCCGTAAGGGCGCGGACGTGGTGTATGACAAGGCGGACATGCTGCATGTGTCCGGCCACGCCTGCCAGGAGGAGCTGAAGATCATCCACGCCCTGACCAGACCCAAGTTCTTTATCCCCCTGCACGGTGAGCAGCGGATGCTGCAGATCCACAAGCGGGTGGCGGAGAGCATGGGGATGCACCCCAACAACATCTGCGTGGCCGACAACGGCAGCGTCATCGAGCTGACCACCAAGCACATGAAGTGCGAGACTACCGTTCCCGCCGGCGAGGTGTTCGTGGACGGCGGCGGCGTAGGCGAAGTGGGCGCGGTGGTGCTGAACGACCGGAAGATTCTGGCCGAGGACGGCATGGTGGTGGTGGTACTGTCCATGTCCAGCCACGACCACCAGCTGCTGTGTGAGCCGGAGATCGTCACCCGCGGCTTCGTGTACGTGAAGGAGTCCGAGGAGCTGATGCAGGAGATGCGGAAGGTGGCCATGAAGGCCGTGGACGGCATGTCCGCCCGCCGCCGCAAGGACGACGGCGAGGTGTGCCGCACGGTGAAGTCCTCCGTCAGCAGCTATCTGTATAAGCACACCAAGAGGAGTCCCATGATCATTCCCATGGTGACGAAGCTGTAAAATAAGGGTCTGTTTTATAATTTACGACGGGGCGGGGCAGAGCCCCGC
>URKW01000047.1 GCA_900548615.1 uncultured Eubacteriales bacterium
CGTCCGGCGCATATGCGCCGGACGGATTTTTTATTGCATTTATCAGGTATTCAGGAAAGGATCATCCAGCATGCCGAGACGACGCAGCATGGTCTTTTTCACGGCCTTGAAGATATTCTCGTAGCCGGTGCAGCGGCACAGGTGGCCGCTGAGAAGCTTGCGCAGCTGATCGTCGGTGTAGTACACCTTGCGATCCAGAATCTCGGCGGCAGTCATGATGAAGCCGGGGATGCAGAAGCCGCACTGGATGGCGGTCTCGTCCATGAATGCCTGCTGAATATCGCTCAGCTCGCCGTTGGGGCCGGTGAGACCCTCCAGCGTGGTGATGTGCTTACCCTCGGCCCACACCGCCAGATACAGGCAGGAGTTGAAGCACTCGCCGTCGATCAGCACGTTGCAGGCGCCGCACTCGCCCACCTCGCAGCCCTTCTTCACGGAAGTCAGGCGGAAGTCGTTGCGGAGCATATCGGTCAGGGACGCGCGGACGTCCACCATCTGCTCCACCTCCCTGCCGTTGATCCAGCAGGTCACCAGCGCATACTGTTTCTTTGCCATTACAGCTCACCTCCCGCCAGCTTCACGGATTCGATCAGGCAGCGCTTGGCGCTCTCCACAGCGATGTGGCTGCGGAACGCCTTGCTGGCGCGCCAGGAATCACGGGGATTGATGTCCTCCAGTACCTTGCGGCCGAAAGCCTCGATATTTTCCAGCGTCACGGCCTTGCCATTGATGAACGCTTCCGCGTTCACCGCCCGCATGGGGACAGGGCCCGCCACGCCGAAGGCGATACGCACCCGCTCAAAGGTCTTGCCGTCCGGGCTGAGCCGCGCGTTGACAGAGGTGCCCAGGGTGGCGATGTCCATGGCGTTGCGCATGGCGTACTTGATATAGTGGCCCCACGTGCGGTCATAGCTGGCCTTGGGGATCAGGATGGCGGTCTGGATCTCGCCGTCCTCGATTTTCAGATCCACGGTACCGGCCTTGAGATAGAACTCCTTGATGGGGATACGGCGGACGCCGTTTTTGCCGGTGATCTCCACGATAGCCTCCCACGCGTGGAGGGTTGACGCGGAGTCGGCGGAGGTCACGCCGTTGCAGGTGTTGCCGCCGATGGTGCCGGCGTTGCGGATCTGCGGACCGCCCACCATGTCCACCGCCTCGCCCAGCACGTTGATGTACTTCTGGATGATGGGATCGTTGGTAATATGGGTGAAGCTGGTGAGACTGCCGATGCGGATGTTTTCCTCCTCGTCGATGGAGATGCCCCGCATCTCGTCGCACTTCTGGATAGAGATCAGAGCCTTACCGGCCCGCTTGCCCTCACGCATCTGCACCAGCACGTCGGTGCCGCCGGCGATGATCTGGGCCTCGGGATGCTCCAGACGAAGGCG
Source organism: uncultured Eubacteriales bacterium (assembly GCA_900548615.1). Lineage (GTDB taxonomy): Bacteria > Bacillota > Clostridia > Oscillospirales > Oscillospiraceae > Vescimonas. Next base: position 1,392 of record URKW01000047.1, read on the forward strand.
CACAGCATCCTGTACGTCTTTCGCCTCGTAAAGCGCTAACATATCATACATTGCTGCGTACCTCCTTAGTCTTGGATCAAGCCCTCTTCACTGAACCGCTTGAAGAGGATGTGGGCGTTCATGGGATTCTGGTCAATGGTCACGCCGGTGGCGTTAAGAATAGCGTTGCGGATGGCAGGTGCACCGGAGCATGCCGGGGGCTCGCCCAACGCCTTGGTGCCAAAGGCAGAGGTGGGCTCGGCATTCTCCACGAACTGCACCGCCAGATGGGGGTGATCCATGATGGTGGACAGCTTGTAGTCCAGCAGGTTGTTGTTCAGGGGCTTGCCGGTCTTTTCGTCGAACAGCAGCTGCTCACCCATGCCGTAGCCGATGGCCATGGACATGCCGCCGTGAACCTGCGCTTCGGCCAGGGCCGGGTTGATGAGCTTGCCGCAGTCGTGGACGTTGATAATATTCTTCAGCGTCACCTTGCACATGGGGATATCCACCTCGATATCCGCGAAGGTGCAGCCGAAGGAATAGGCGTTGTTCTGGATGGTATAAGTACTCTCCGCCGTAATATGCTCGGAATCGTTGGGGTTATACTGGGCGGTCATGGCCAACTCACTGAGGGACATCAGCACCTTGCCATCGGTGTTGCGGACGATGTTGCCGTCCACGATATCCATGTTATAGGTGGCCTGACGGGTGAGCTTCTGGGCATAGGCCAGAATTTTCTCTCTCAGCAGCAGGCCGGTCTTGCGGATGGAGAAGCCCGCTACATAGGTCTGGCGGCTGGCGTAAGCGCCCAGACCGGTAGGCGTGATATCCGTATCCTGACAGGACACCACATGCACGTCCTTATAGCTCTTCAGGCCCACGATATCGGCGGTCATCTGGGCATAGGCGGTGTCGGCGCCCTGACCGATCTCCGTCTCGCCGCACTGCATAGTGACGGTGCCGTCCAGATTCAGCAGCATACGGTTGGAGCTTGTCTCCAGAGAGATGGGATACACGGCGGTGTTGTACCAGAAGGTCGCCACGCCGATGCCGCGGCGGATGGGGCCGGTGTCCTTGGCGTACTCGGCCACCTTGCGGTCATAATCCATGTACTTGCGGCCCACCTCCAGGCATTCCCGGAAGGAGTCGTTATAGTTGACATTGTGGCTGAAGCCGTCCTCATAGCCCTGAGGCATGATGTTCTGCATACGGAAGGCCAGCGGATCCATGCCCACGGCTCTGGCGCACTCATCCACGTTGGACTCGTCGGCGAAGGACGCCTGGGGCATACCGTAGCCGCGCATGGCGCCTGCGGCGGGACGGTTGGTGAACACCGTCCACGCGTCGCACTCCATGTTGTCGCAGGGATAGTGCTGGGGGAAGGATCCCATGGCCTTGGCCACGATGGAATGACCGTGAGAGGCGTAAGCACCCTGATTGGAGAAGCACTCCACCTTGCGGGCGGCAAAGGTGCCGTCCTTCCGCAGCCACGACACGATGTGGAAGCGGATAGCGTGGCGCACACGGTTGGAGACGAAGGTCTCCTCGCGGGAGCAATCGATACGGACGGTGCGTCCGCCCACCTGCGTGGTGCACCACGCGCACAGGGGCTCGTACAAAGCGTCCTGCTTGTTGCCGAAGCCGCCGCCGATATAGGGCTTCACCACCCGGATATCCGCCCAGGGACGGCCCAGCGCCTGTCCTACGATACGGCGGATGATATGGGGGATCTGTGTGGAGGAGACCACCACGATGCGGCCGTTCTCCTCATAGGCGAAGCAGCCGTGATTCTCGATATGGCAGTGCTGCACGGTGGGGGTGTCGTACCAGCCCTCCACCTTGATAAGACCCGGCTCCTGAATGGCGGTCTGATAGTCGCCCTTCTTCATGTCGGTGTGCTTGAGGATGTTGTGGGGGAATTTCTCGTGGAGCTGGGGCGCACCCTCCTCCATGGCCTTCTGGGGATCCAGCACGAAGGGCAGCTCCTCGTACTCCACCTTCAGGGCGCGGACACCCTGCATGGCGGCCACCTCATTCTCGGCGATGACCACCGCCACATCGTCGCCCCAATAGCGCACGTGCCGGTTCAGCAGGTGGCGATCCGCCACGTCCTGATGGCCGGGATCCATGGACCAGGGATGGCCCGCCGTGGGGAACGTGATACCCGGCACGTCGAAGCAGGTCAGCACCTTTACCACGCCGTCGATGGCCTCGGCAGCGCTGGTGTCCACCGACTTGACAAAGCCGTGGGCGATCTCCGCGTGCTTGATGCGGACATACAGGGCATCCTGCGGCATCTGATCCTCATAGTATTTTGTCCGGCCCGTCGCCTTGTCATAAGCGTCCACACGGACTTGGCTTCTTCCGACTTCACCCATATGGTTTTCCTCCTCAGTATCTGTCTTGAAACCGCACTCTGTTAACAGGAGAAACGGCAGTTATCCGAAACAATAATGGTACACATTCGTTTTGCTAATCATAGCACTTTCTGAACGGTGTGAAAAGAGGTTTACGTTATTTTAATTGGAGAATATCCTGCTTTTTTGTTGACACTTTTTCAAAAAAATGGGTATACTACCAGAAAAAGAGCAGCATAGACAGGAGTGACACGTATGAACATTGGCTGCATCGTGATGGCCGCCGGTATGAGCTCCCGCTTCGGCGGCAATAAGCTGGCGCAGGAGTGGCAGGGCAAAAGCCTGATCCGCCACGCGCTGGAGGCCGTCCCGACGGACAGGCTGTCCGCTGTCGTGGTGGTAACGCAGTATCCGGAGGTGGTGGCGCTTGCGAAGGAATTTTTCTTTACGCCTATTGTCAACAGCCATCCGGAGTACGGCCAGAGCCACACCATTCATCTGGGCGTCAAAGCGCTGGACGCCTGCGACGCGCTGCTGTTTCAGGTGGCCGACCAGCCGCTGCTGCGGCGTGAAAGCGTGGCGGAGCTGATCGACTTTTCCCGCCCCAATCCCGGCCACATCGTGGGCCTTGGCCACGGCGGACAGCGGGGCAACCCCTGCATCTTCCCGGCCCGGTTTTTCCCGGAGCTCTTGACAATCGAAGGTGACAGGGGCGGCAACGTGGTCATCCGTCAGCATGAGGACGACCTGCTGCTGTACGAGGTCCCCGCCAATGAGCTGCGGGACGTGGATACGCAGGAAGCGCTGGCCCAGCTTTAAGAATGTATCCTTTGTGAGCCGTGACGGCATCGCCGTCACGGCTCTTTTGCTCACTTCTTGGGCGCGTAGGGGGTGTTCTTCAGGGGCAGGTCAAACTCCCGCTCACCGGTCAGCCGGTAGTAAGCGTCGGCAATGGCCGGTGCAGTGGGGATAGAGGTGATCTCGCCGATGCCGATGGCGCCGCCAGCCACGTTCAGGCCCGGCTTCTCCACTACGATGGCTTCGATCTCCGGCGGGATCTGGTTGGCCCGGAACAGGCCCAGCATGCCGTACTTGGCGGTGGGCTTGCAGTTCTCGTCGATGGGGTATTTCTCCGTCAGGGCGTAGCCCATGGACATGACCACGCCGCCCTCGATCTGCCCCTCGATGCTGAGGGGGTTGACGGCCTTGCCCACGTCGTGGGCGGCCACCATCTTCTTGATCCGGCCCGTCTCCTTGTCCAGAATGCACATCTGGGTAGCGTAGCCGTAGGCCACGTGGCTGACGGGGTTGGGCACGTCAGCGCCCAGCGGGTCGGTCTTGGCCAGATATTCGCCGTAAAACTCCTTGCCCTTCAGGTCGGCCAGCGTCTTGCCGCTGTCCAGCTCCGCCTTCAGCAGCTCACAGGCACGGCGGGTAGCCTCGCCGGTCACCAGCGTCTGGCGGGAGCCGGAGGTATCGCCGGAGTCCGGCGCGATCCACGTGTTGCTGCGTTCGTACACGATATCGTCGCGGTGCAGACCGGTGTTGGTGACCACCACCTGCACCAGCACGGTGCCCAGACCCTGACCGATGCAGGAAGCGCCGGAGTAGATATGTACCTTGGCGTCGTCCTCCACGATCAGCTTGCAGCGGCCCCAGTCGGGGATGCCCACGCCCACACCGGCATTCTTCATGGCGCAGGCAATGCCCACAGGGTCGCCGTTTTTCACCGCCTCGTCATAGGCGGGCTTGATAGCCTCCAGCGTCTCCACAAGGCCGGTGGACTCGTCCACGATCTGGCCGTTGGGCAGCACGCCGCCGGGGCGAATGGCGTTGCGGTAGCGGATCTCCCACGGGGAAATGCCTACCAGATCGGCCATCTGGTTCAGCAGCGTCTCGGTGCAGAAGCAGGTCTGCGTCACGCCGAAGCCGCGGAAAGCGCCGGCGGGCGGATTGTTGGTATAGTAGGCGTGGCCCTCGATCTCGAAATTCTCGTAAGCATAGGGGCCTGCCGCATGGGTGCAGGCACGCTCCAGCACGGGGCCGCCCAGCGAGGCAAACGCGCCGGTATCGGACACAACAGAGGCCTTGACGCCCTGAATGATGCCGTTTTCGTCGCAGCCCATGGTGAAGTTCATGTCGAAGCTGTGGCGCTTGGGGTGCACCAGAATGGACTCCTGACGGCTCAGCTTGAACTTGACAGGCTTCCGGATCAGGTAGCACAGCAGCGCGGCGTGGTGCTGCACGGACATATCCTCCTTGCCGCCGAAGCCGCCGCCCACCAGGCAGTTCTGCACCTGGCAGTGGTCATAGTCCACGCCCAGCATGGACGCGCATTCGTGCATGGTGGTGTGGGCGCTCTGGTCGGTGGTCAGCAGCCTCACGCCGCCGTTATCCAGCGGCAGCGCCACGCAGCACTCCGGCTCCAGAAACGCGTGCTCCGTCCACGGGGTGGAAAAGTGCTCGGTCAGCACATATTTGGAATTTTTGATGGCCGTTTCCGCATCGCCGCGGGACACGTGCTTATAGGCCTGCACGTTGCTCTCCTCCTCGTCGAACACCAGCGGCGCGTCGGGAGCGGCAGCCTCGGTGGGGTTATGGACGGCGGGTAATACCTCGTATTCCACCTTCACCAGCTTTTTGGCCTTCTCCACCGTCTCCTGATCCACGGCGCAGATCAACGCCACGCTGTCGCCCAGATAGTGCACCAGCTCTCCCACGCCGATCAGGGTGGGCTGATCCTTCTTCAGGTGACCCACGTTGACCTTGCCGGGGATATCCTTCTGGGTAGCCACGCAGAGCACGCCGGGCAGCGCCTCGGCCGCGGAGGTATCAATGGACAGCACACGGGCACGAGCATACTGGCTGCGCACCGCGCCGCCGTAGCACATGCCGTCCACATACACGTCGTCAGGGTACTGGCCGTAGCCCAGCACCTTTTCCTCCACGTCCAGACGGTGAACGCGGCTGCCCAATTTCCAGTCATCGGCGCCGGGAGCGGGGATCTTCCCCTCGCGGAAGATCTTCGCCGCCAGCAGAATGCCGTCGATGATCTTCACATAGCCGGTGCAGCGGCAGATGTTGTTGCGGATGGCAAAGGCCGCCTCCTCGCGGGTGGGGTCGGGATTTACATCCAGCAGGCCCTTGGCGGAGATCACCATGCCGGGGATGCAGAAACCGCACTGAACCGCACCCGCCTCGCCGAAGGCGAAGGTAAAGACCTCCTTCTCCCAGTCGCTGAGGCCCTCCACCGTGATAATGGTCTTGCCCTCCAGCTTGTCCGTCTGGGGAATGCAGGCCTTGGTGGGCTTGCCGTCAATGAGAACGTGGCAGGTGCCGCAGGCGCCCTCGCTGCATCCGTCCTTCACGGAGGTCAGATGCAGCTCGTCCCGCAGAAAGCGGATCAGCTTCTGATTTTTTTCCACCGTTACGGTGCTGCCGTTTACGATAAATGTTGCCATATGTTTCGCTCCTCTCTTCCACCGTGGGGCGGTCAAAAGCGTATCATGCCGCTGTACCTAAAAATTTTTCTATATTATACAATATTTTTCAGTTTCCCGCAAGAACTATACGTAAAAATCGTTATTCTACTTTTCAGATAACGTATCACCGTCCCGATAGGGCAAATAGCTCAGAAAACGCATGGCGGCGGGCGACAGCTCCTCACCCGGTCGTGTGGCAAGGCCGATCTGGCGGAAAACCGGCTGCTCCAGCGGACGCAGCGCCACCCGATAGGGGATCCGCCGCAGGATCAGCTTCGGCAGAATGCTGACGCCCAGTCCATGCTCCACCATGGACATAACGGCGTAGTCGTCCAGTGTGGTGAACCGCACCTTCGGCACGATACCGGCCCGCTCAAACACCTGCATCACGTCCCTGTCCCGTTCCCCTGCCTTGTCCAGCAGGATAAAGGGCTGCTCCGCCAGCGCCGATGCCGGGATTTTTTCCAGCGCCGCCAGCGGATGATTCTCCGGCAGCACCGCCATCAACTCGTCCTGCGCCAGACACACGGTTTTCAAGTCGGCCCGTGTGGGAAGGTGCAGGAAGCCGCAGTCCGCCCGGCCCTGCATGACCCACTGCTCGATCTCCGGATACGTCCCCATAAGAATGTCAAAGTCAATGTTGGGATAGTCCTTCTGGAACGCGCCGATCATATTGGGCAGCCAGTGGGTGGCCACGCTGGAAAATGTGCCGATGGCCACCGTGCCGGACACAAGACCCCGCACCTCCCCCGCTATCTGGCGGCATTGCTCCGCCTGCGCCACCATCTCCCGGAAGGATGGCAGCAGGCGGCAGCATTCGTTGGTGGGGGTGACGCCCTCGCGGCTCCGGCGCAGCAGTGGAAAGCCCACCTCCGCTTCCAGCGCCGCCATCATGCGGCTGACGCCGGAGATGGTATAGCCCATGGCTTCCGCCGCCGCCGTGATAGAGCCCTTGTCGATGGCGCACAGCAGAACACGGCATTTTTCGCTTTCCATGTCCGCACCTCCATACTTGACATTTTTTCAAATGTAGCTTGCTATTTTTTCGCTTTACTCAAGGATAAAACAGATGTAGAATCATGTCAACCACCAAAAAGTGGCACGGCGTTTTTCTCTCTGTTTTCTCTCACGCCGTGCCGCTTTTCCATGTGCTCAGGAGGTACTTCCATGTATCAGAACCGCCGTTTCTTCATCCGCTATCTCATCGGACTGCTGCTGTTCGGCTTCAACGGCATCGTGGCCAGCCATATCGCGCTGGAGAGCAGCCAGATCGTCCTGCTGCGGACGCTGCTGGGCAGCGTGAGTCTGCTGGCGTTCTTTTTCCTGTCGGGTCATCGGTTCTCCTTCACAGGACGAGGCCGGGATGTAACGCTGATCCTGCTGTCCGGCGCAGCAATGGGAGCCAGCTGGATGTTCCTGTACGCCGGCTATCAGACCATCGGCGTGTCCACCGCGTCGCTGCTGTATTACTGCTGTCCGGTGATCGTCATGGCGCTGTCGCCGCTGGTGTTCCACGAGGCGCTGACATGGGTGAAGATCACGGGCTTTGTTTGCGTCTGCGGCGGTATCGTGCTGGTGAACGGCTGGGGCGGCGGAAGTCTCAGCGTTTCCGGTTTTCTGTACGGCATTCTCAGCGCCGTGTGCTACGCCGCCATGCTGATCCTCAACAAGAAGGCGGAAAGCGTGGACGGCATGGAGAATTCTCTGCTGCAAATGCTGTCGGCCACCGCCACGGTGTTTGTACTTCTGCTGTGTCAGGGCGGACTGTCCATGACCATCACCGGCGCAAGCTGGCCGTGGATCTTACTGCTGGGCATTGTGAACACCGGCTTCGGCTGCTGGTGCTACTTCTCCGCCATCGGCTCGCTGCCGGTGCAGACGGTGGCAGTATGCGGCTATCTGGAGCCGCTGAGCGCCGTCATCTTTTCGGCGCTGCTGCTGCATGAACGGCTGACGCCGCCGCAGATCGTCGGCGCGTGTCTCATCATCGGCGGCGCGCTGTTCGCCGAATGCGTTCATCCCCGGCGGAAGGCAAAGAAAGCAGTTGTACAATAAAAATCAAGTGCGTGCCGCGGCAAGCGGCACGCACTTTTCTTATGACCAGCTAAGTCCCGGCTGGGGATAGTAGTACTCCTGATAGGAGCGCAGCTCGTCCTGACAGACGGGATTGGCAGTCCCTGTGCTGTCGATCTGGCCCAGCACGTTGTTTTTCACCAGCGCCGCGTATTGAAAGCCATCGGGGCCGTAAACGCTCAGCATCAACCGATTGCCGTAATAGGTGGCCACCGCCAGACTTGTGCCGTTGTAGGCCATGGCATAGCGCTCCTCCACGGTGGCGACGGTATAGGCCTGATAAACCGAACTGTTGGGGTCTGAGGGCACATCCTCCGTGAACAACCAGCCCGAATCCTCCTGATACCAATACGTATCGTCCGGATCGTCCTTCCACATCTCATAGCCATAGGACACGGTATCGCAGACAAATTGCAGGTCGTACCCCTCTGCCGATGGCGTCAGCAGCGCCAGACGGCTGCCGATTATCACGGCGGCAAAGTTGTCTCCCTGCTGCATCGATACCTCCGGATAGGCAGTGCGCGTCACCTGAAGCTCCGCCGTACCGCGGTCATTTTCGTCGGGATAGCTGTAACGGTAGTGGGCAGACTCCGTCGGCTCACGCCACGGGCCGTAATCCTCGTAGATATAGCTGGTCTCGGTATACTCATGGGCCGTCGCTTCGCACAGCTCGATCTGCCGTACCAGATGATAGTCGCCGCTGTCCAGCACCCGCAGCACATAGCGGTCATTCTCCGCCGTCACCAGCAGGATATGGGCGCCGTCGTCACTCTGCCGCAGCAGCATGACCCGCTGCGTTCCGATATCCAGCGGATATACCAGACGGCACTCCGCCACCACCGGGAATCTGCCCCTGACGGTTTCGGACGATCCGCTTCTTTCATCCGTCACTTCCTGCATCCGAACAGGCATATACCACAGGCCAAAGCCCTCCGGCGCCCAGTCAGTCTCAGGCTGTACGTCAGCGGGAAAGCCCACCGTCACCAGTACGCCGTCCTCGCTTGCGGCGCAGTAGGGGGTAAAGGCGTTCTGGACATACTGCAGCCCCGAACCGCTGACATAGTTCATCTGTTGTCCCGTTTCCGTACTGTCCACCCGAAACTCCAGCTCAAAAAAGTCGTTCTCCGTCACGGGGATCCGCAGCTTGTCAAAGGGAATATTCACCCAGTCTTCGTAGTAACCCGGACTGTTATCGGGAGAAATGCCCTCCGTGACGGACTGCTGGGACAGACGCAGGGGATAGCTGTCGTAATAATCGATGGGATAGAGCCGCTTCATGATGTTTGTACCGCGGCTGTTCTCCCTTCCCTGTCCGCTTGCCGCTTCGCTGAGGATACCGGAAACAATGGGGTCGCGGGTATCTCTCCCTTTCAGCAGACCGGACACGATCCACCAGTCATTGTATTTCTCTCCCAGCAAGCTATAATAGGGCAGCACCGTCGTGGTCTCCCGGTGGCCGGTCACATGGAAATCCGTGCTATTCGCACCGGACACCGGATCGTATTTCGTGTACCACCGCAGGCAGCTATCCAGCGCGATACGGTAGTCCACTGTCAGTCCCTGTGCCGTGCTGCTGTCGCCCAGAGAGGTCAGCACCTGCATCTCGATGGGCAGCGCCGTGCGGGAAACACTGCTGTTCAGCGTGACCAACGCGCCCAGCGCCAGCAGCAGTGCCAGCGCCGTTATAAGGATGCGCCGTTTCATGTCACTCCTCCTCGCCGTTCACATCGCACAGCACCCGGCTCACCCGGTCGCTCTGGTACTGATACGTCTCCTTCACGTAGGTCATCAGATCCTTGCCCTGCTCCTCCAGCTCGTCAATGGTGCAGTCACCCACCAGCTTTCCTTTCCGCAGCAGCACCGCGCGGGAGATGAAGCTCTGCACCTCCTCCAGTAGATGGGTGGACAGCAGCACGGTTTCGTGCTCCTCCAGAATGCCCAGCAGCACCTTATAGAAATCCTCCCGGTTGAACACGTCGTTCCCGGCAAAGGGTTCGTCCATCAGAATGTAGTCCGCGCCCTGCGACAGGGCCATCACCACCTCGAACTGGTTCTTCATACCGGCGGAGAAGGCCCGCAGCGGCTTTTCCATGGGCAGCTCAAAGAAGTCCATCAATGCCTGAAACCGCTTTTCATTGAACCGGGGAAAATGGGCCTGATAGAAGTCCCGGTGGGCTTTCGGCGACAGCGCCGGAAAGAAGGAGTGCTCGCAGGTGGCGAAGCTGAGCCGCTCGATGTTCTTTTCGGTGATGGGCGCGCCGTCCAATGTGACGCTGCCCTGATGGGGCAGCAGGCCCAGAATGCACTTCATCAGCGTGGTCTTTCCCGCGCCGTTTTCACCGAACAGGCCCACGATCTGGCCCTGCGGAAGTGTAAAGGACACATCCTCTACCGCTTTCGTGATTCCGTACTTTTTGCTGACGCCTTTCAATTCGATCATATGGCACACCTCCTATTACTGGTAGTAAAAATTGAGTCTGGTTCGATCCAGAGCCTCCAACCGCGCGATATTCTCCGGCGTGGGCAAACATTCCGCTGGGGTCTTGAACCGCCACAGCAGCCAGCACAGCCCCAGCAGCACCGCGCCGCTCAGCAGGATCGTCAGTGCCCAGCACACCGGCGCCGTCCACACCTGCCGCCGCAGCAAGCTGCGGCCATCTGGCAGGCGGCGCATCAGATAGATGCTGCGGCTGCCCTGATAGTAGGAGCTGTACAGTACCGCCGCCGTGGCCAGCGCCACCACCGCCAGCACCGGATACACCAGCAGCGTCCAGACAGCGCACTGGGCAAACGGCGCCATCAGCGCCCGCAGCTCCCCGGGCCACGGCGAATAGGAGGACCACCACAACTGGTCATACGCCTGATAGTATCTGACAAGGAACAGTATGGCGCATACAAAGGCCGGGGCCGTCAGCGACCAGAGGATCCAGCCCTGTACCCGATCCGTCTCCATATTGGGCGGCAGGATTGAGGAAAGCTTCCGTTCAAGCCGCATCCTTGTCACCTCCTATCAGCATGACGAAGGCAGCGCCCGCCACGCCCAGCAGAAGCACCATCAGCAGGGCATTGGCATTTTCGCCCAAGCCGCAGAAGAAGCTGCCGATGGTACCAGCCAGCGCCAGAAGCACCATCACGCTGAAGCTTCCGCGGCGCTGGCGATAGGAGAACAGCACCGTGCTCAACGCCGCCGCCAGCACAGAGGCAATCCCCACGCCCCATGCCGCCACGTCCCGCAAGGGCAGCAGATGGTGCAGAAATGTGTCGGTATAGCACAGCAGCAGCATACTCTGCGGGCCATACATATACACGAAGTAATCCACCGGCACCTCCATCTGAAGGCGCAGATGCATCACGCCGTACAGCACCGCCGCCAGCACCGCCCAATAGATCACCAGCAGCACGGTATGATAAGCCGCCCACAGGAGCACTGCCTGCCGCTCCTTCACCCGCAGCCGCCGGATGGTATACTCCGTTTTGGCGCCGTAGCCGCAGCCGGTCAGGCTCATTACCGCCACGATCGCCGCAAAGCCCGCCGCGCATACCACCGGCGCGCCGCTGCCGCTGACTACGCCCTCCAGCTTGGGATAGGACGCAACCAGCTGCGTCGTCTCTCCCGTTTCCGCGCTGACGTGGTTTTCATCCAGCACCACCGTTCCTATCGGATAGCGGTACACTAGGAAGCCTGCCGCCAGCGCCGTTATCAGTATGATCGTCAGTATTTTATAGAGGTTCCACCGGGCATACAGCCCGACGGTGGACAAATATCTGTTCATTTGTTCTCCTCCTCCGCGTACAGCTTTTCCACCAGCGCCGCCGCTTCCTTCGCCGTCAGCCCCATACCCTTCATATTCCGCACCATGCCGCGCAGTTCATTCCCCGTCAGCTCCCGCCGCAGGGCGGCACGCTGCCGCTCCGTGGCACATACGAAGCTTTTGGCTCCGGCGTGGGATTGCACCAGTCCCTCCTCCTCCAGCAGGCGGTACGCCTTCTGGACGGTATTGGGGTTCACCGTCAGATAGGCCGACAATGCCCGGCGGGAGGGCAGCTCCTCCCCATCGGCGATGATTCCGGATGCCAGCCCCTGTTTGATGTACCGCATGATCCGCAAATAAATGGGCTGTCCCTCCGTCTGGACGAAGCCCTCGAAGTCGATCAACGTTCCCGCCTCCTCTCTCTTCAACCGTACTATATGTGTAACACAGTTTCTAACTGTATTATATGCATAGCACAGTTCGTTTGTCAAGCTTATTCTTGCGGAATTTTACTTAGATTTTACAAAACAGCACCTGAGGATTTGACAATCCCCTGCTATGCTGATACTGGACGTAAAATGATCGTAAGAAAAATGTGAAACATGGATTGAGGAGAATTTGCAACATGGATATTTTTAAGGTACTGACCATGATCGGCGGCCTGTGCCTGTTCCTGTTCGGCATGAACCTGATGGGACAGGCTCTGGAGCGCCGGGCCGGCGGCAAGCTGCGGACGCTGCTGGATAAAATGACCAGCAACGTATTCGCCGGATTCCTGACGGGTCTTGGCATCACCGCCATCATTCAAAGCTCGTCGGCCACCACCGTGATGGTGGTAGGCTTCGTCAACTCCGGATTGATGACGCTGCGGCAGGCCATCAACGTCATCATGGGCGCCAACGTGGGCACCACCGTCACCGCGTGGCTGCTGAGTCTGGCAGGCATCGACAGCGGCAACATGTGGATCAAGCTGCTGAAGCCCACCTCCTTTACTCCTCTGCTGGCGCTGATCGGTATCATCTTCTATATGTTCTGCAAGGACACCAAGAAGAAGGACACCGGCATGATCCTGCTGGGCTTCGCCACGCTGATGTTCGGCATGGACACCATGAGCGGCGCGGTGGCGGGCTTGAAGGATGTCCCCGGCTTTGCCGAACTGTTCATCATGTTCAAGAACCCCATTCTGGGCGTGCTGGTGGGCGCGGTGCTGACGGGTATTATCCAGTCCAGCTCCGCTTCCGTAGGTATTTTGCAGGCGCTGGCCCTGACCGGACAGGTCAGCTATGCCGCCGCCATCCCCATTATCATGGGCCAGAATATCGGCACCACTGTTACGGCGCTGCTGTCCTCCATGGGCACCAGCAAAAACGCCAAGCGGGCCGCCGTGGTGCATCTGATGTTCAATGTCATCGGCGTGGTGGTGCTGCTGACGGTGTTCTGCATCGTCAAGGCCATCTTTGCCCCGGCGATCCTGAACGAATCCGCCACTATGTACGGCATTGCCATCGCCCACTCCCTGTTCAACATTCTGTGTACCGCCATGCTGCTGCCCTGCGGCAGCATGCTGGAAAAGCTGGCCATCCGTCTGGTGCCCGACGCAGCACAGGAGGAAAAGGCCGTGGAGCTGGACGAGCGTCTGCTGGCCACCCCTTCTCTGGCGCTGCAGCAGTGCCGCACGGTAGCCAACGATATGGCCGTCTGCGCTGTGCGGTCTCTTGAAAACGCGCTGACCGCTTTCGATCAGTACACGCCGGAACTGGCGGAAAGCGTCCGTAAGGACGAGGATCGCTGCGACCACTATGAGGACGTGATCGGCACCTATCTGGTAAAGCTGAGCGCCCAGAAAATGGGCGAAAAGGAAAGCGAAGAGGCCACCGAGCTGCTGAAATCCATCGGCGATTGGGAGCGTGTTTCCGACCATGCCGTGAACGTGCTGGAATCGGCGGAAGAGCTACGGGAGAAGGGCCTTGCCTTCAGCGGCAGCGCCCAGTCGGAGCTTGCCACGCTGTCCGACGCCGTGCGCGAGATCCTGACGCTGGCGCAGACCTCCTTTATCCAGCAGGACGTTTCCTCCGCCCTGCAGGTAGAGCCGCTGGAGCAAGTCATTGACGCGCTGAAGGAGAAAATGCGCACCCGTCACATTCTGCGGATGCAGCAGGGTCAGTGCAGCATCGAGGCCGGCTTCGTCTGGTCCGACCTGCTGACGGATCTGGAGCGCACCTCCGACCACTGCTCCAATATCGCCGGGTGTGTCATCGACGCCGCCCAGCATAACCTGAACCTTCACGAAACGCTGCATGCCATCCGCCACAGCGACGAAAACTTCCAACGCCGCTTCCGTTCCTATCTGGAAGCCTATTCCTTACCTACTCTCCCATCCATGTAAACGTGAAACGCCCTGCCGCCGAAAGGCGCAGGGCGTTTCACGTTATTCACTTACAGAAAGCCCCGGATGTCCACCGCAAGGCGTTCCTCCAGCGCGATCAGCCGCTTGGTGATATTCTTGGACGTCTCGTCCGCCGCCTTGTACTGGTTCAGATACTGGCTCAGGGACTTAACGCCCATATTGCAGCCATCCGTAATGAGATCGGCGATGGTCTGGTCAGAGTCGTCCATTCCCAGCTTCATGCCGGTTTTCATGTGGGACATGCCCTGCGCGATGGGGTTGGGGTTCTTCCCCTCGTCGCCGTACTTGTCCAGCAGCGCCTGGATCTCCGCTTTCAGCTTGGCGTGCTCCGCCGCACAGTCCGTCAGGCTGCGGCGGAAGCGCTTGTCCGCCACACGATCCACCACGTCCTCAATGGCAGATACGCCCATTTTGATGCCCGCGTCACACTCCCGCAGCAGACGAATGGTATCGGGTTCCACCATCGGTCATCCCTCCTTTGTTCAGATGACCGTAGTGTGCCCCGCGCTGCGTCGTTTTACACGCACCTCTGCGCCGCGAAAACGAAAGTTGCCGCGTCTCTTACCTGTCATAGACCTTGTTCCAGTCCTTCTGCTCCTGCCAGCCGATATCGGCCGCGTCCACACCCTGTTCCGCGCAGGCTGCGGCAAGCTCCGTCTCCGTATAGGGGCCGCTGACGGTGCCGGAATCCAGCGCCACCATATAGTAGGCCATGTCGCCCTTGTCCTTCTCCTCACGCTGCTGCACATAGATGGTATTCTCGTCCCATGCCACGGCGTACACATAGCCCTCCACCACCGGCTCGGCAGTCAGGCCGTCCGCATCCACGCGAACCAGCGGGATCTCCCGGCTGTTGATCCGCCACACGGCGTAGTCCCCCGGCAGCTCCTCATATTTCCAGTCTCCCGCCCCGGCGCAGGCCGTCAGCGCCAGCACCAACGCCAGCAGACACACGATACCCGTCAGTTTTTTCATGATGCATCACCTCTCCCTTATTATAACACACGGCAGCACTGATTGCCAAGGGCAAACAGCGGTGCAAAAAACGCTCTGCGGGATTACCCGCAGAGCGTTTCAGTCTGTCAAAAAACTATGCAAACACCCCTGTTTCTGCTATAATAGAAGAAACGGGGGTGTTTACATGGAAGGTTGGAGAAAAGATGCACGGCGGGAGCCAATCATCGTAGATTTGGAGGCGCTGGTGCCAAAGGAGCATC
>URKW01000048.1 GCA_900548615.1 uncultured Eubacteriales bacterium
GCAGAACACCCATACGTTCTTGAACGCGCCGATATCAGCACTATTAAAAGCCATTATTTTGTATCCCTTCTTTAGATTTTCACAAGCATCATCGTGAGCCACGGCTCAAAAGCCTCGCAGAGTTCGCGTCCGCAGACGCGAATCATTTGAATCATTTTTCCGGCGACATGTGCGTCGGAAAAATTCTTCTCGGCCAGCAAGTGTGCCCAACGGGCGCGCGTACCCCAAGGGCACTTGTTCCGCTTCGCTCCACTGCGCAGTCGGCCGTGAACCCCACGCATGAAAACCTGTTTTCATGCGCTTCACAAAAATGCTTGCATTTTTGTGAAAGATCAGATGATGTGCTTGGCCGCCAGAATGTCGGCCAGCTTGTCGGTGGTCTCCTTGCCGGAGCCTTCCAGCATCATACCGGCGCCCTTCTGGGGGGGCGTAAAGGAGGTGAGAATGTTGGTGGGAGAACCGGCCAGACCGATGGTGCTCTTGTCGATCAGGGGGTGATCCTTCAGCGTCTCATAGGTCATGGTGACCAGGGGCTTGGCGAAGCACTCCTCGATGCCGGAAACGGACATATAGCGGGGCTCGTTCAGCTCCTTGATGCAGGTGATCATGCAGGGGGTCTTGACCTTGACGGTCATGTAACCGTCCTCCAGCATGCGCTTGACGGTGACGGTATTACCCTCCAGCTTGATATCACCGGCGTAGGAGATCTGGGGCAGGTGCAGCTTCTCAGCGATCTGGGGGCCAACCTGAGCGGTGTCGCCGTCGATGGCCTGACGGCCGGCCAGAATGATATCGTCAGCCTCGACACCGTAGGTGTCGATGGCGGCGGCGATGATCTGGGAGGTAGCGTAGGTGTCGGAGCCGCCGAACTCGCGGGCGGTGATGAGAACACCTTCGTCCACGCCCATAGCCATCAGCTCACGCAGCATGCCCTCTGCGGGAGGAGGACCCATGGTAAAGGCGATGACCTTGCAGCCCAGCTCGTCCTTGAGAGCCAAAGCGGCCTCGACGGCGTTCAGGTCGTCGGGGTTGATGATGGTCTGCATGGAAGCACGATCCAGCGTACCATCGGGATTCACGGCCACCTTACCGGAGGTATCGGGGACCTGCTTAACAGTGACAAAAATCTTCATATTTCTCGTACCTCCTTGCTTACTTCAGCAGATTGCCGGCGATGACCATCTGCTGCACCTGAGAGGTGCCCTCGTAGATGGTGGTGATGCGGGCGTCGCGGTAGATGCGCTCCACCTTGTACTCGCGGATATAGCCGTAACCGCCGTGGATCTGCACGGCCTTGTAGGCGCAGCGGTTGGCGGCCTCGGCGGCGAAGTACTTGGCGATGGAGCAGGCGGAGCTGGCCTCGGGACTATTGGCGTCCTTCAGCACAGCGGCGTGATACACCAGCTGACGGGCGGCTTCCACGTCGGCGGCCATGTCGGCCAGCATGAAGCTGATGCCCTGGAAGTCGGCGATGCGGCGGCCGAACTGCTTACGCTCCTTGGCGTACTTGACGGCCTCGTCCAGCGCGGACTGAGCGATGCCCACGGACTGGGCGGCAATGCCCAGACGGCCGCCGTCCAGCGTCTTCATGGCGATCTGGAAGCCCTTATGCAGCGGACCCACCAGGCAGTCCTTGGAAACACGGACATCCTCCAGCACCAGGTCGCAGGTGGGATAGCCGTTGATGCCCATCTTCTTCTCGTGCGCACCCAGAGACACGCCAGGGAGCTTCATGTCCACCACGAACATGGAGATTCCCTTGCTGCCCTTGGCGGTCAGGTCGGTCTTGGCGAACACCACGGCCCAGTCGGCCATGGGAGCGCCGGAGATGAAGCACTTGCGGCCGTTGATGATGAAGTCGTCCCCGTCGGCGATGGCGGTGGTGGTGGTGCCGCCGGCATCGGAGCCCGCACCGGGCTCGGTCAGGCCGAACACCATGATCTTCTCGCCGCTGGCCACGGCAGGCAGGTACTTCTGCTTCTGAGCCTCATTGCCGCCCAGCAGCAGCGGGCCGCCGCCCAGAGAGTTGGAGGTGTTGGCGTAGATGGACAGCACCGCGTCCACGCGAGCCAGTTCCTCTACCATCAGGGCATAGGTCAGGCTGTCGGCACCGGCGCCGCCGTACTCCTTGGGAATCTTGACACCCATGAAGCCGTAACGGGCCATCTTCTTGTGCATATCCCAGTTGAATTCGCCGGTCTCGTCCAGCTCGTCCTGGATCTCCTTGGTGAATTCCGTCTCCGCGAACTGGCGGAACAGCTTGCGCTGCATCTCGTGCTTCTTGTCGAGAATCATTCGTTTTCCTCCTATTATTACTTAATTCATTGACTCAGCAGGGGATCTCGTGGCTGGACTTACCGGTGGTCAGGATCTCGTGGATGCTGTCGATGCCGCAGCGAGCCATGGACTCGGCGGCTTCCTCGGTAAAGAACGCCATGTGGGGGGTGTGATACACGTTCACGAAGGAACGCAGGTACTTCAGCTTGAAGTAGGGCATGCCGGGGGTCTTGATAATATCGTCGTTGTGGGGAACGTGGATGATGCCGGTCTCGCCGGGGAAGGCGTCCATAAACAGAGCGCCGATCTTCTCGGTCTCCACGCCCTCGATGATGGCGTCAATGTCCACCAGCTCGCCCCGGGCGTTGTCGATCAGCACCACGCCGTCCTTCATCTTGGAAAGGGCCTCGCGGTTGATCATGCCGGTGGTCTCCGGCAGCAGGGGAGTATGGATGGTGATGATGTCGCTTTCACGATACAGCGTGTCCAGATCCACGTACTCGGCGTATTGGCGAACGGCGTCGTTCTGGTACACGTCGTTGGCCAGGATGCGGCAGCCGAAGCCGCTGAGGCACTTGATAACGGTATAGCCGATCTTGCCGGTGCCCATAACGCCGACGGTCATGGTGCGCAGCTCGCGGCCCATCTTGCCCTTCAGGGTAAAGTCGTTGTCGTTGGTGTTGTACAGGGCCTTCTTGAACTTGCGGATGCACATGAGAATGGCCATGACGGTGTATTCCGCCACACCGTTGGGCGCGTAAGCGCCGTTGCACAGACGGAAGCCCAGAGAGCGGGCATAGTCGCAGTTCATGTGGTTGTAGCCCACGCAGCGGCTGGCCAGCACCTTGACGCCGTAGCCCTGCAGCTCGTCCAGCACCTCGTTGCAGTAGTTGGACTGGCCCAGCGTGGTGACGCCGTCGCAGCCAACGGCCATGTTGGCGGTGGTGGGATCCAGATTGGCGGGGGTGGAGATCAACTCAATGCCGTACTCCTTGCACAGAGCTTCAATAACGGGCTTTTCGTCGGGACGCACTTCATAAGCAGCGATCTTCATATTTTTCTCCTTTTCCGGCATGGCCGTCCGCCGCTCCTCAACAGCGGACAGCGCGCGTTTCATTTCCTACTTTTCCGTTTTTGGTTGGCTTAGTCCTTCAGGGCGGGATCCATGGCGGCGGCGTCGCCGGCGGCGATCATGGCGGCCACCTGCTCGTCGGTATAGCCCAGCTTCTTCAGGATCTCCTCCGTCTGCTCACCCAGATACGGGCCGCGGTTGTAGGGAGGCAGGGGAGTCTCTTCGAACATGACGGGAGGACGCACCATGGTGCGCTTGGCGCCGTTGGGGTACTCCATCTCATAGAAGCAGTCGGAGGCCCAGGCCTGCTTATCCACCAGCAGCTGATCCCAGGTCTGGGCGATAGCGTAGGGCAGGTCGTTGGCGTCCATCAGGGCGCACCACTCGTCCAGGGTACGGGTTGCCATCTCGGCCACCAGGAAGTCATAGAACTCCTCGATGTTGGCCTGCAGGTTGGTCTGGGGGTAGTAGCGGGGATCCTCGGCCATCTCGGGGTGGCCGATGGCGCGCATGAAGATGGGATAATGGCGGTTGTACTGGGGCATGGCGATCTGGAGCCACTTGTTGTCCTTGGTCTTGTGGGCCACCACCAGCGGGTTGGGCAAGGTGCGGCGGGACAGAGGGAACTGGGTGGCGGGGTCGCCGTACTGGTTGGACTGGAGCATCAGGGACACGTCCCAGATGGCGCTGTGGAACAGGGAGACCACCACGCGGTCGCCCTGACCGGTCTGCTTGGCGCGGTACAGGGCCGCCAGCACGCCGGAGGCCAGATACAGGCCCACCTGATGGTCGCCAAAGCCGGCGATGGTCAGCATGGGCAAGGAGTCCTTGTCAAACAGGGTGCCCAGCACGCCGCCGCGGGCAAAGAAGGCGGTGAAGTCGAAGCCGGGGAGATCCTTGTCGGGGCCCTTTTCGCCGTAGCCGGAGACGAAGCCGTACACCAGCGCGGGATACTTGGCGTGGAGGGTGTCGTAGTCCAGACCCGCCTTCTTCAAGGGGTTCTGACGCCAGTTGGTGATGAAAATGTCGGCACCGGCGATCAGCTTCTCCAGGGCCTCGCGGCCGGCGGGAGACTTGGTATTCAGAGCGATGCAGGTCTTGTTGGCGTTTTCCAGATCGTAGGTGGTGTTTTCCTTCTGATCCTGAGGACGGCCCTCGTTAACGGCGGTGTAGCGCAGGGGGTCGCCTGCGGGAGCCTCGATCTTGATGACCTCGGCGCCCAGATCGGCCAGAAAGCGTGCGCAGCAGGGAGCGGCAATGAAGGTGGCCAGCTCGACGACCTTGATGCCCTCCAGCGGGCGTTTGATCTCACTCATGGGTTAGGTTCCTCCTATATTGTTTTTTTGCGTAATTACATGGTCAGCATGTCGCGGAAGGTCTCGATATTGGTGCGGGCCTGCTCGAACTGCACCATCTGGCGGTCGATCTCCACCACGGTGACGGGAATGCCGGCGGCCTCGCAGGCCTTCTTGATCATCACGTAGTCGAATTCCTCGGGGTCGCAGAACTTGGTGAGAGCCACCAGCACGCCCTTGGCATTGCGGGCCTTGGCGGTGTCCACGATCCACTGGACGCGGGGCTTGGCGGCGTTGTAGAGCACGGAGCAGTTGTCCATATCGGCGAACTTCTGGGCCAGGGCGGTGAGAGCGTCGTCACCGGCGGGCACGTCGGTGCGGTACTGACGGGACTGGGCGGCCACGTCGTCCGCCACGATGTGCAGGTCCAGATCGTCCAGAATGGCGTTGAAGCCGGGCGCGTCGGTGAGAATGCCGGACAGCAGGATGGGGGTCTTTTCGGCGGCGGGGGTCTGAGCCTCCAGCGCGGCGTTCAGTTCCTCGATGAGGGCGGTGTGCTCCTCCTTGGTCATGAAGAAGGCGGACTTGAAGGCGTCGCTGCGCTGCTGCGCGGTGACCTCGGGGTGCTTTGCCAGCACCTCGTCCAGCTTCCGCATGGCGGCGTTGTGGCGGTTATAGAGGGCGTTGGACTGGGCCAGCTTGGCATCGTCAAACTTGCCGCCCAGCTTCTCCAGGTCGCGGATCACGCGCTCGTAGCCGGCTTTGGTGAAGGCCACGCCGTAGGCGGGCTTGCGGTTCTGAGGATAGGTCATGGGGATGAAGGGGATGGAGGGCACGGCATACTTCCAGTTCTCGCCCATGGTTTTCAGGGTGTCGCACAGGGAGGGGATGACGATGGCGGACGCGCCGTCATACGCGCCGTTGATGCCCAGCTCCAGCGCGGACTGGACGATGGAGCACAGGAAGGCGGGGCAGTATTCCTTGGCCCGGCGCAGCTCGGTATCCGCGCCCCAGGCACCCATGGGGACGAAGCCCGTGGAGTGGATCAGCTCGTCGGGGGTGTAGACGGGAGCGCACAGCACGATCTTCTTGCCCTGGGCCAGATACTTGTCCATCTGTGCCTTGGGGTTGGCGGCTGCTTCATGCAGCTTGACAAACAGTTCATTGGTGGTCATGTTCAGTTGGCTCCTTTCTGCTCTTTGTTGGCTTCCATGATCTCCATGAGGCCCTGCACGCGGGTGTCATACTGCGCCTCGGAGAAGTTGCGGGGATCGGCCTGATCGCCGTCGAAGCTGGCCACGGGAATGTCGCAGGCCTTGCCCACCTGACGGCCCATCTCGTACATGAAGCCGCTCCACAGCTTGCAGGAACGGTTGGTGTGGATCAGCATGCCCTCCACATGGTTGTCCTTGCACAGCTTGATGCGCTTGTCGCGGGACTTTTCCAGATTGATGGCGTTGGGCACGGAGCAGTAGGCCTTGATCATGCCCTCGAAGGAGTCGTAATCATAGCCGAAGGCGTCGGCATAGATGGTGGTGACCATGTTGATGCCCCGGGACTTCAGGCCGGTGCTGGTAGCACGCAGGTAGGGCCAGCAGGCGATACCCTCGAACAGAATGCGGTACTTCTCCTCCGTGCGGAAGGTGGAGGTGCCGTTCTTGTGGTTTTCCATGTACTCCTTGTACAGAGTCTCCATGGCGTCGCCGGAACACTCCTTGCCCCGGGCGGTGACCATGACGGCCATGTGGTTCAGCAGGTCGAAGCCGTTAAAGGGGGAGGGAACGTACTTGGCGCAGCCGGTAGCGGCCAGCCAGGCGCGGGAGGCGCGGCAGCTGAAGCCGGTGACCTGCTGGAACTTATCGTCGTCCCACTTCAGGTGGAACAGGCTTTCCAGCTGATGTACCACATCCCAGAACTGGGCGGA
The DNA here is from genome assembly GCA_900548615.1 of uncultured Eubacteriales bacterium. GTDB lineage: Bacteria > Bacillota > Clostridia > Oscillospirales > Oscillospiraceae > Vescimonas. The sequence goes on from URKW01000048.1 coordinate 6,569, forward strand.
GACGTACTGCACCTGCGCGTCGGACACGTCATAATCGGGATTGAAAGGAATGTCCAGCAGGATCATGGGGATGTTCAGCTCGCGCGCCAGATTCTCGTACCACTTGATCATGCAGTTGCAGATGTTGTTGCAGCACAGCACCACATCGGGCATGGCCACATCCTGCTCGGGGCAGGATTTCAGCTTGGCGTAGGCCATGGAGATACGGGCGTAGGCGCAGATGTCATTGGAGTAGCCATCGGCCTCCGCCACGTTGCACATACGCTCACCGGCGCCGCGTGCGGCGATACCGGCGGCCTGATTCTCCGGATATACGGTGGCGATGCCCAGGGTCTCCGGGATCTCCACAGGGAAGTTGCTGGATACCCATGCCACGGGGATGCCGTTCTTCTTGGCCTCGATGGCGTCCACAAAGGCGTCAGCGGCGATCTTGCCCAGCTTATACTTGGCGGAATTGGGATCCACCGGACGAGGGGCCTTTTTCACTTCTTCTGCCATGTTTGTTCCTCCTTGTTTTCTGTCCTCATTTATAATTATGTGTCTTACTCACTTGCTCACTTATTTGCTGGCCTGCTTCCAGGCGTACAGGGCCGCGCCGATGGCACCGAAATACTGGGCCAGCGGGTCGTAGGAGATCTCTACGTCCAGCGCCTGCGCCATATAGCGGCGTACCGCCTCGTTGCGAGCCACGCCGCCGGACATACACACACGCTCCACGATACCGGCCCGGCGGGCAAGAGACGCCACGCGGGTGGCAACGCTCTGGCAGATACCGGCCACCAGATCGGGCCGCCTGGTGCCGTTGGCCAGCTGGCTGATGACCTCGGACTCGGCAAACACCGTGCAGGTGCTGGAGATGGCGGCGGGGGTGTCGCTCTCGGCGGCGATGGCGCCCAGATCGTCGATATCCAGCCGCAGAATGTTGGCCATGACCTCCAGAAACCGGCCGGTTCCGGCGGCGCACTTGTCGTTCATGATGAAGTTGCTCATGCGGCCCTCCGGGGTCAGGGAGATGATCTTGGCGTCCTGACCGCCAATGTCGATGACCGTCCGCAGATCGGGGAACACGAACCGGCCCCCCAGCGCGTGGCAGGTCAGCTCGCTGACCTCGCCGTCGGCGCCCTCAAACTTATTGCGGCCATAGCCGGTGACGATGACGCGGGCCATGTCGGCACGGGTCAGACCGCTCTCCTGCCACAGCTCTGTCAGGGCGTCCTCCGGGCCGTCAGTGCCCAGACCGCCCAGCTGTAAGCTCCTGGCGGTGATGGACGCGCCATCCTGCAATATCACACACTTGGAGGTGGTGGAACCGATATCAATGCCCAGCGTGTACATGAAGTGCGCTCCTTTCCGCGGCGCAATGCCGCCAACTGGTCTTACCAGTGTAATTCTATTATAGGGTCTTGTGAAATTTGTGTCAATTATGTATTTTGCCAATCTTTTAACAATTCTTTGTGGATTATACCGAGTTGCAGTTTAAATGAGCAAAGTGACAGACAATTTACGGCAGAAAAAGTGCCCGCTTTTGGCGGGCGGTTGGGGAGATGATTTTAGGCCCCCTCTGACGAGGGGGCTGTCGAGCGTATGCGAGACTGGGGGAGAGACCCGTATTTTGCCGCACCTCTTGCGTTTATCGTCTCTCCCTCCGGCGCTTTGCGCCACCTCCCTCGTCAGAGGGAGGCTTTGAAATGCCGCGTCAGGATAACCCCTCCAGATCCTGCTTGTCCAGATGCATTTTCCGCCACTGGCGGGGCAGGCCCGGCGCGATGAGGGGAAACACATTCTCCGTGTCGGCGGTGGGCTGGATATTATAGGTGCCGTACCTATTGATCAGATCCTTCACGTTCTCCGGCGGGGAGGAAAACGCGTGAACGTCCGGCGTGGCGTCGTGGGGAAAGGGCTGCTTTTCCATAAAAATCACCTCTGCCCCTAGTGTGGGCAGAGGTGGAAAAAGTATGTGTGGTTATTTTTTGTAAATCTCGGCGTCGAAGTCCCGGACGCGCTCGTCACGCTTCACGTCCTGCACGTAGACCACGTTGGTCTCGTCAAAGGCTAGGCGCATGGCGAAATCCTTGGCCTCGTAAATATCGTTGGTCTGGAAGAAATCCCGGAATTCCTCCTCATTGATACGCCGCCACATGATATGGAAACGGTAGGGCTCCATAAATGTCCTCCTTCAAAATGGGGTGTATTTTCCAGTATATCGCGTCGGCGGGAAAAAAGCAACGGTAGCTTTCGCTAAAATTGGACGAAATATTTCTCCATATTTCAGGGGCGCGAATTTGAATAAACCGCTTTTCTCCCGGCGGCGGATGGGGTATAATACCCTCCATATTATAATAATGGGGGAATATGGGGATGAAACTGGGTTTCGACAACGAGAAGTACCTGACCATGCAGGCGGAGCACATCCGCCAGCGCCGCGCACAGTTCGGCGGAAAGCTGTATCTGGAGTTCGGCGGCAAGCTGTTTGACGACCATCACGCCAGCCGCGTGCTGCCGGGGTTCCAGCCGGACAGCAAGATCCGCATGCTGGGCACCATGAAGGACGAGGTGGAGATCGTGGTGGCCATCTGCGCCGGGGATATCGAAAAGAGCAAGATGCGGGGCGATCTGGGTATCTCCTATGACGAGGACGTGCTGCGGCTTATTGACGTGTTCCGCTCGCTGGGCTTCTATGTGGGCAGCGTGGTCATCACCCAGTACGCCGGGCAGCCCAACGCCGAGGCCTTCATCAAGCGGCTGGAGTCGCTGGGTGTGAAGAGTTACAAGCATTATCCCATTGCGGGATATCCCTCCGATGTGGCCCACGTGGTGTCCGACGAGGGGCTGGGCCGCAACGAGTACATCGAGACCAGCCGCAGCGTGGTGGTGGTCACCGCGCCCGGCCCCGGCAGCGGCAAAATGGCCACCTGCCTGAGCCAGCTGTACCATGAGCACAAGCGGGGCATCCGGGCGGGCTACGCCAAGTATGAGACCTTTCCCATCTGGAACCTGCCCCTGAAGCACCCCGTCAATCTGGCCTATGAGGCCGCTACCGCCGACCTGAACGATGTGAACATGATCGACCCCTTCCATCTGGAGGCCTACGGCGAGACCACCGTCAACTATAACCGGGATGTGGAGGTGTTCCCCGTTCTGAACGCCATGTTCCAGAAGATTCAGGGCGAGTCCCCCTACAAGTCCCCCACGGATATGGGGGTGAATATGGCAGGCTTCGGCATCGTGGATGACGAGGTGTGCTGCGAGGCCAGCCGCCACGAGATCGTGCGGCGGTACTTCACCGCTGCCTGCGACCGGGTGAAGGGCAAGTGCGACGAGAGCGTGGTGCGCAAGCTGGAGCTGCTGATGCAGCAGGCTCACGTGTCGCCGGAGCAGTGTCCCGCCGTGGTGGCCAGCCTGAAGAAAGCGGAGGAGACCGGCACGGTGTCCGGCGCCCTGACGCTGCCGGACGGCACGGTGGTGACGGGCAAGACCTCGTCGCTGCTGGGTGCTTCTGCGGCGCTGCTGCTGAACGCGCTGAAGTATCTGGCGGGCATCGACCATAAGCTGGAGCTGATCCCCGCGTCGGTCATCGCACCCATCAGCAAGACCAAGATCGAGTATCTGGGCCATCATAATCCCCGGCTGCACTCGGACGAGGTGCTGCTGGCGCTGTCCATCTCCGGGTTGAGCAATCCGCTGGCGGCTATGGTGCAGGCGCAGCTGAAGAATCTGAAGGGCTGCGACGCGCATTTCTCCGTCATCATCTCCGAAGAGGACGTGAAGCTCTATAAGCGGCTGGGGATCAACGTCAGCTGTGAGCCAAAGTATGAGATCAAGAAGCTGTATCATAAGTAAATAATTGTTTTATAACATAAAAACCAGGCGGTTTTCCGCCTGGTTTTTATGTTGTGGATGGGTGTGGGGAGAAAGGAGATGGCCCCCTCTGACGAGGGGGCTGTCGAGCGCATGCGAGACTGGGGGAGAGACCGGTGTTTTGCCGAATCCCTTGTGTTTATCGTCTCTCCCTCCGGCGCTTTGCGCCACCTCCCTCGTCAGAGGGAGGCTTTGGTGCGGTGCATCACAAGGGTCCGCAGCACCGCCACGCGGGTATATGGCACCATTGGCTTATATCCCCTTGTATTTCCGGCGGGTGGCGAGGCCGCCCCGGATGTGCCGCTGCGCCTTGTTTTCGTCCAGCAGCGCCTTTACTTGCAGCCACAGCGGGCGGTTGTACAGCGGCAGCCGTTCACTGATGTCCTTGTGGACGGTGGACTTGCTGATACCGAATTTTTTGGCGGCGGCCCGCACCGTCGTTTGGTTCTCTATCAGGTAAAGAGCCAGTTCTTCGGCCCGTTGCTCCAGATTTTCTTTGATAGCGCACCACTCCTTCAAGCAGTACCACTATATGAGCGCAGCGGCGGGAAAAGAACGGAGAACGGGGCTTTTCAGGGGAGTTTTTAATAATTAAACGATTGCTTTGCAAGCGAAAACAGACTTATTTTGCCGCGGCGATCTGGGCGCGTACCCCGCTGATGAGCAGCATGGCATCCAGACTCATGGCCACGCCGTCATAGCCCTGAGCAAAACGGGCGGCGGAGGCGGCTCCGTCGCCGGTGAAGATCAGGCAGGGCTTTCCTGCGGCGTGACAGGCGGCAAGGATGCGCTCCAGCGCCGCCTTGAACTGGGGGTTCTCGAAATCGCCGGGCATGCCCATGGAGATGGACAGGTCAAAGGGGCCGATGAAGATGCCGTCCACCCCCTCCGTGGCGGCGATGGCTTCAATATCTGCCAGCGCTTCCGCTGTTTCGCACTGAGGGATCACCAGCGTTTCGGCATTGAAGTGGGCCATGGTGTCCAGCACGCTGCCCTGGGGGTCGGTGCCCCAGCCGTCCTTGCGGGAAGGGCAGAAGCCCCGCTGACCTATCGGGGCGTATTTGGCAAAGCGGACGATGCGGCGCACGTCCTCAACGCTGCGGACGTCGGGGATGATAAGACCCTGCACGCCCACATCCAGCAGCTTCAGGATGGCGGGACGGCTGATCTCCCGCACCCGTGCCAGTGGCGTGACGCCCCGCAGCTCGGCGGCCCGTACCATGTCGGCGGTGGTCTCGGCCTCTACGGGACTGTGCTCGTTGTCCAGAATCACGAAATCCAGCCCCGCGCAGCCCAGACATTCCACCACGGCGGCGCTGCCGGTGCCTACGAAGGTGCCCAGCGGGCGCTTGCCCTGTGCCAGCTTTTCTTTTAATGTATTGTGCATTGCGTGTTCCTCCTTATGTCAAATGGTATTTGGCTGTATTGTACGCCAAACAGGCCGCCGCCGCAAGAGGGGAATGCGGGGAATGCGGAAAAGCCGGATCATTTGGCGATCCGGCTTTTCTGTTTGTGAGAGAAGTAATTATTGCGCGGCCAGCTCGTTGGCCTGTTCGGCGATGTGCAGCAGGTCGCTCCGCAGCGTTTGCAGCTGCTCGGCGCTGATGCCCCGCGTTACCAGACGGTTGGTCTCTTCAATCAGCGCCTCGATGGGCTTTTGCAGAGCGCGGCCCGCGTCCGTCAGGCAGACGATGATGCGGCGGCGATCCGTTTTGCAGTATTCCCGGACGATCAGAGATTTTTCCTCCAGACGGCCCATAATGCCGGTAACGGTAGAGGAGTCCAGACACAGGTGCTGGGCCAGCTGGGAGGGAGCCTGCTCGTCCTCGTCCCACAGGCATTTCAGCAGCGCGTACTGGATGGGCGTGACATTGAACTGCTGAAGCTGCTTTTTGAAGCACAGAAACACGGCGTTCTGCACGTTGGTCAACATGAAGTTGATACATTCATTCAATTGCATAAAAAAATCCCCCAATATAAACGATACCACTATCATAACGGAAAATTGCGCAATTTGTCAATGCAAAAAATAATTTGTATACAAAGAATACGTTGACAAACAATTGGAAAACAAGTAAAATAAAAACGCGAACCTGCAACCAATTCTACTTACGGAGGTAAGCTATGGACTTTCAACTGAGCAAAATGCACCTGCTGCAGCAGGAATTGTTCCGTAAATTTGCCGAGACGGAGATCCGTCCTCTGGCAAAGGAGATGGACGAAAAGGAAGCCTATGATCTTGACCTGCTGGCCAAGATGCAGCGCTGCGGCTTCTTCGGTATCCCCTACAGCCGCCAGTACGGCGGGGCCCGCCGTCCTTCACAAATTGTTGGCGGTACCCCCCCCCCCCGCCAGTACGGCGGCGCCGGCGCCGACACGCTGGCCTATACCCTGTGCATGGAGGAGGTCTCCAAGGTGGATGCCTCTACCGGTATCACTATTTCCGTGCACACCTCCCTGTGCTGCTCCTGCATCAACAACTACGGCACCGAGGAGCAGAAGCAGAAGTTCCTGCGTCCTCTGGTGGACGGCAGCCAGATCGGCTCCTTCGGCCTGACGGAGACCAACGCCGGCTCCGACGTACAGGGCGCCCAGACCGTGGCCGTGAAGGACGGCGAGGGCTGGATCCTGAACGGCTCCAAGATCTTCACCACCAACTCCGGCTTTGCCGATGTGTGCATCGTCTTTGCTTTGACTGACCGCACGGTGCCTGCCGCCAAGGGTCTGACCGCCTTTATCGTGGATCTGAAGCACACCCCCGGCGTCACCGTCAGCGAGAATATCGAGCGTATGGGTATCCGCGCCGCCAGCAACTGCATCGTCACCTATGACAATGTCCGCGTGACCCCGGATCGTGTGCTGGGGCCTGTGGGCAAGGGATTTAAGATCGCCATGGGCGCGCTGGACTGCGGCCGTATCGGCATCGCCGCTCAGGCGGTGGGTATCGCCCAGGGCGCGCTGAACGAGGCTATCAAGTACGGCAAGGAGCGCAAGCAGTTCGGCAAGCCCATCAACTCCTTCCAGAACACCCAGTTCAAGATGGCGGAGATGCAGACCAAGATCGACGCGGCCCGTCTGATGACATGGCGGGCCGCCATCGCCGAGGATCAGCACCAGAACTTCGGCCCGCTGGCCGCTATGGCGAAGCTGTTCGCCTCCGACGTGGCCAACGAGGTATGCCGCTTCGCCGTGCAGGCCATGGGCGGCTACGGCTACTGCCGCGAGTACCCGGTGGAGCGCATGCTGCGCGACGCCAAGATCACCGAGATCTACGAGGGAACCTCCGAGGTGATGAAGATGGTCATTTCCGGTTCCATGAAGCTGAAATAAGGAGGGGGAGAAGCATATGAAGATCGTTGTTTGCATCAAGCAGGTTCCCGATACCGCCGAGGTAAAGCTGGATCCCAAGACCAACACCCTGATCCGCGAGGGCGTGCCCAGCATCATCAACCATGACGACAAGGCCGGTCTGGAGGCCGCGTTGCGGCTGCGCGAGCAGGTGGGCGGCACCATTACCGTGGTGTGCATGGGCCCGCCCCAGGCGGATGTGGCTTTGCGGGAAGCGCTGGCCATGGGCGCGGATGAGGCCTATCTGCTGTCCGCCCGTGAGTTCGGCGGCTCCGACACCTATGCCACCGCCACCATCATCGCCGCGGCGCTGAAGAAGACCGGGTTCGATCTGGTCATCACCGGCCGTCAGGCCATCGACGGCGACACCGCACAGGTAGGCCCTCAGATCGCCGAGCAGCTGGGCGTGCCCCAGGTCAGCTATGCCGAGGAGCTGACGCTGGAGGACGGCAGCGTAGTGGTCAAGCGCCAGTTTGAGGATCAGGCCCACATGCTAAAGGTGCAGCTGCCCTGTCTGGTGACGGCGCTGTCCGAGCTGGACGAGCCCCGGTACATGTCCACCTGGGGTATCGTGGACGCCTATGAGAAGGATGTTACGGTGTGGGGCTTCGACGACCTGAAGGATGCGCTGAACCCTGAATGGATCGGCCTGAAGGGTTCTCCCACCAACGTGTTCATGTCCTTCGGCAAGCAGGCCAAGGCGGCGGGCACGGTGCTGAAGGGTCTCAGCGCCGACGAGGCCGTGGCGGCCATTATGGACAAGCTGATCCAGCGCCACATCATCTGACAGGAGGGACAAGAGATGAGCAAGAATATTTTCGTATTTGTTGAGCAGCGGGGCGGCAGCATCCAGAAGGTCAGCCTTGAGCTGATCGGCGAGGCCACCAGGCTGGCCGCCGATCTGGGCGAGGCGGTGGTGGCCGTCCTCATGGGCCACAACATCGCCGACAAGGCCGACATGCTGTGCCAGTACGGCGCAGACGAGGTGCTGGTGCTGGATCATCCCGTGCTGGCCGAGTACACCACCGAGCCCTACGTCAAGGGCATGGAGTACGTGATCCGCCATTACGAGCCCAATATCGTACTGTTCGGCGCAAGCTCCATCGGCCGCGATATGGCACCCCGCATTGCCGGACGTATCCACACCGGCCTGACCGCCGACTGCACCCGTCTGGATGTGGACGTGGAGAAGTACAAGGGCTATCTGCGTGCGGCTACCTCTCTGCCGGAGGAGCGCATCGAGAAGCTGGACACCGCCGACCGCAATCTGAAGATGACCCGTCCCGCCTTTGGCGGCAACGTGATGGCCACCATCATCTGCCCCAACTACCGGCCCCAGATGGCCACGGTGCGGCCCGGCGTCATGGAAATGCCCCGGCGGGATATGAGCCGTCAGGGAAAAATCACCGTGGTGGACGCGGGACTTTCGATGGATGACTGCAATGTGGAGATCATGCAGGTGGTGCATGACGATAAGAAGTCCGTGGATATCACCGAGGCCAAGGTGCTGGTGTCCGGCGGCCGCGGCGTCGGCAGCGCCGAGGGCTACGCGCCTCTGCGTGAGCTGGCCGAAGTGCTGGGCGGCGAGGTGTCCTCCTCCCGTATCGGCGTGGACAGCGGCTGGATCGAGAAGGATCGTCAGGTGGGCCAGACCGGCAAGACGGTACACCCTGACCTGTACGTGGCCTGCGGCATCTCCGGCGCTATCCAGCATCTGGCGGGCATGGAGGGCAGCGAGTTCGTCATCGCCATCAACAAGGACGAGACCTGCCCCATGATGAAGCTGGCGGATCTGGGCATTGTGGGCGACCTGCACGTGATCGTGCCCAAGCTGACCGAGGCCATCAAGGCCTATAAGGCCGCGCAGAAGGTGGACTGAGGTGACGGCCATGTATGAACATCTGCTGTTTGAGATCAAGGATTCCATTGCGTACATCACCATCAACAATCCCAAGTCCCTGAATGCCCTGAACACCGCCACGCTGACGGAGCTAAACAAGTGCCTTGCCCAGCTGGAAAAGCGCAAGGACGCCCGTGTGGTCATCGTCACCGGCAGCGGGGCCAAGGCGTTTGTGGCGGGCGCGGATATCTCCGAGATGGTCAATGCCACCTCGGAGGAGGGGCGCACCATGGCGCTGCTGGCGGACGAAGCCTTCTGCCGGTTGGAGCGGATGCCTCAGGTGAGCATCGCCGCCGTGAACGGCTATGCACTGGGCGGCGGCTGTGAGCTGGCTATGGCCTGTGATATCCGTATCGCCGCCGACACCGCTGTGTTCGGCCAGCCGGAGTGCGGTCTGGGCATTCTGCCTGGCTTCGGCGGCACCCAGCGGCTGCCCCGACTCATCGGCAAGGGGCGGGCTAAGGAGCTGATCTTCACCTGTGACCGTATCGATGCCCAGGAGGCTTACCGCATTGGCCTTGCCAACAAGGTGGTGCCCAAGGAGGAGCTGATGGCGGCCTGCGAGACCATGGCCCGGAAGATCCTGTCCAAAGGCAGCTATGCTGTGACGCTGGCGAAGGCCTGCGTGGAGAGCGGCATGGACATGGATATCGAAAACGGCCTGCGGATGGAGGCCACCACCTTCGGTATGTCCTTCGCCACCCACGACAAGGCGGAGGGAATGCGGGCATTTCTGGAAAAACGTCCGGCGCAGTTTACGGACTGAGCTTGGCGGCGGGCGGATAGATAAAATAAAATTCCTCCGGGCGTATGCCCGGAGGAATTTTATTTTCAGCCTGTCAAAAAACTACCCAAGCACCCCTGTTTCTGGTATAATAAAGGAAACGGGGGTGTCTTTATGGAGAACTGGAGAAAAGATGCACGGCATGAGCCAATCATCGTAGATTTGGAGGCGCTGGTG
>URKW01000049.1 GCA_900548615.1 uncultured Eubacteriales bacterium
CCGAGATCGACACTAAAAACATGCCACCGGCATGTTTTCTTAACGTGTCGACCCCGCCCCTACTTTCACGTTACGGATAAAACGCGAAAACCGCCACTCTGGCAAGTGACGGTTTTCTTATTATAGAAACTAACACTTAAAAGAGATCAAACCGCTTGTCGCAGCGTCTTTTTCTGTTTATTATATCGATTTTGCGGGGTTTGTCAAGTCTGCAAGGCGGTTTTTACAAATCCACCTTTTCGTACAGCGCTGCGGCCTTACGGAACGTCAGCAGCAGACCCAACCCATATACCACGATGCTGATCGCCAGCGCCGGCAGCAGCCGCAGCTGGGTGGCGGCGTCCAGATCGTCCAGCCAGCCCAGCCCCGGAAAATGGGGCAGCGCCTCGCACACGATCATCAGCAGCGTCACGGGGATCAGCGCCTTGACGAAGGCCACGCCCACTTTATAGCCGCTACGGTAGAAGGAGGTCAGGAACACGGCGTTGAACACCGTGTACATCAGAAAGCCCGCCGCGAACAGCGCCAGATTGGGATCCATGCCCACCAGATTGTCCTTGCCCGGCTGCAAACGCACCGCCAGCAGCGAACAGGGAACCAGCACCGCCAATGACAGCAGCTCCACCAGCGCCACCAGCACGCAGCCCGCCTTCACCGTGTCCCGCTTGGGAACCGGCAGAATGGCGGAATAGTAGATATCCTTCTGTTCCCGGACGTTCAGAAACGTGAAGAACAGCCCCAGCATCACATAGAAAAAGATGACGGTATAGGGGTAGTTGGGGATCAGCACCATGACGCCGAACAGGCAGAACACCGGCGTCATGGGGTGGCACACCAGCCGCAGCTGCTTATATAATAGCGCGTTCATCCAGCTCCCTCCTTTCCACGGAAACGATGATATCCTCCAGCGTGGCGCCCCGGTCGGCGTAGGCCGCCATGAACTCCGCCACGGTGGAGCTATGGAAGATCGCGCCATCCTTGATAAAGGTGATGTGGCTGGCGCACTTCTCCAGATCGGAGGTGATGTGGGTGGAGAACAGGATGCTCCGCTGGCCGTCCGCCACGATGGCCCGGAACAGCTCCACCAGCTCGTCACGGGACACCGGGTCAAGGCCGCTGGTGGGTTCGTCCAGAATCAGCAGCCTGGCGTTGTGGCTCAGCGCCAGCGCCAGCAAATACTTTACCTTCATGCCGCTGGACAGCTGATCCACCCGCTTGCTCTCGTCGATGCCGAACAGCTCCAGATAGTGGCGGTATTTCGTCTCGTCCCAGTTGCGGTAAAACCGCCGGGTCACGTCGGTGATGGTCTTGACCTTCTTCTTGGGGTAGAAGTCGATGCCGCCCAGCACCACGCCAATCTGCTCCTTGAATTCCCGCTCGTGCTGCCGCACGTCCTGCCCGAAGAAACGAACGTCGCCGCTGTCGGGGTGTACCAGACCCAGAATGGATTTCAACGTGGTGGATTTGCCCGCGCCGTTGCGGCCGATAAAACCCACCACCGCGCCCTGCGGCACGTCGAAGGACACGTCCTTCAGGGTAAAAGCAGGGTAGGTCTTGCGCAGACCCCTTACTTCCAATGCGTTCATTCCTCGTCCTCCCCGTCCTCCGGCATGCCGTCGAACACCTGCCGCAGCATGGGGTGCAGCTTCTCCGGCGTCTGCAGGGCGATGCCCCGTTTCTTGTCCGCCAGCAGCACCAGCATATCGCCCGGCTCGATGCCGAACATCTCGCGGGCCTCCTTGGGGATCACGATCTGTCCCTTTGGCCCCACCCGCACCGAGCTCATGTAGTGCCGGTCGTCCCGTCGTGTGCTTTTCATGATAGCCCTCCGTTTCAAAAGTATAACTTTTCTTACTTTGATGACATTGTAGCACAGAGAGGGGGTGATGTCAAGAGTAGGGCGGGGTAGAACCCCGCCCTACGGCTTATCAAATTTTGCCGGTTATCATTCGTGGGGCTTTGTCTCCTGATAGAACATGTTCCAGTCCACCTGATAGACCCGCAGGGCTTCCGGCGTGTGGCAGACCATCCGCAGGGTCATGCCGGGGTGCTCCCGGTCGAAGGTCACCAGCTCCCGCAGGGCGATATGAGCTGCCTGGGGTAGAGGATAGCCGTAGACGCCCGTGGAGAGGGAGGGAAAGTCCACGCTGCGGCAGCCGGTCTCCCACGCCAGCGCCAGACAGGAGCGGTAGCAGGAGGTCAGCAGCGCCGCTTCGCCGTATTGGCCTCCGCGCCAGATGGGGCCGGGGGTGTGGATCACGTACCGGCAGGGCAGGTCAAAGGCGGGTGTGAGCTTGGCCTGCCCAGTCTCGCAGCCGTTCAGGGCGCGGCAGGCCTCCAGAAGACGCGGCCCGGCGGCCCGATGGATGGCGCCGTCCACGCCGCTGCCGCCCAGAAGGGAGCAGTTGGCGGCGTTGACAATGGCGTCCGCATGGGAAAGGGTGATATCCCCTAAAACGACAGAAACAGACATAAAATGCACCTCACTTAACAAAAACGTAACATAAGTGTGAACAAAAGCTGAATTTTTCATCCGCTTGGCATCGGATATATTTACAGAAAACGGAAACCATGCTACAATAAACCAAGGAAGATGAACAGAGGAAGGAGCGCGAGCATGGTAAGAAAATATGTCCCCGTCTACGAAGGCAACCTGCGCAAGCACACCCTGTCGGTGCCCCGGTGCATCAGCGAATGCAGCGGCATCCGGGTGTTCGGCCGCCGCATCAAGTCGCTGGTGTTCTCCACGGACGTGGCCATCATCAAGAATATCAACGCCGATGCGGTGATCGCCGTGTACCCCTTTACGCCACAGCCCAGCATCACGCAGGCTATTATCGGCATCTCGGAGGTGCCGGTGTTCTGCGGCGTGGGCGGCGGACTGACCAACGGCGTCCGCAGCGCCAGCATGGCGGCCTATGTGGAGCATCAGGGCGCTTACGGCGTGGTGTGCAACAGCAAGATTGGGCTGGACACCATCCGCGCCATCAAGGAGGCGGTGGAGATCCCGGTGGTGTACACGGTGATCTCGGAGAAGATGGATATCGAGCCGTATCTGGCGGCAGGCGTGGACTTCGTGAATGTGTCCGGCGCGGCACGGACGCCGGAGATCGTGGCGGCGCTGCGGGCCAAGTACCCGGAGCTGCCCATCATCGCCACCGGTGGCCCTACGGACGAGAGCATTACCGCCACCATCCGGGCGGGCGCTAACGCCATCACCTACACGCCGCCCAGCAGCGCGGAGCTGTTCGCCAAGACCATGGCGGACAACCGCAGTGAGCTGGAATGATACATATATAATAACATACCGCAGGGCTGACCGTGTGTCAACCCTGCGGTTTATGTGCTGATGTGACGTGGGCGGCCGCAAGGGCCGCCCTTACAAAAGTGCATCGCGTCGATTACATCTCCAAATACGCCTTGCACTTGGCGTTGGCGGCTTCGGCTACGCGGCCTTCATCCACGGTAGCCAGATGGCCTTCCCGAACAGTGACGCGGCCATGCACCACCGTGTAATCCACCGCTCCGCGAACACCTACTGTGCCCAGCACGGACTTGGCATCGAAGCAGGAGCCTACCAGCTCCAGACGGCGGCTGTCGATCAGGAACAGGTCGGCGCACTTGCCCACCGCCAGCTGGCCGATATCGTCACGGCCCAGCAGACGGGCGCTGCCCCGTGTAGCCATCTTCAGAATGTCGTAGCCGGTGGGAGCGGCCTTGCTGGAATTCAGACGGTGCAGCAGGAAGGCCACACGCAGCTCCTCCATGAGACTGGAGCCGTCGTTGCTGGCGCTGCCGTCCACGGCAAGGCCTACGGGAACGCCCAGCTCCAGCATTTCCGGAATGCGGGCGATGCCGCTGGACAGCTTCATGTTGCTGATGGGGCAGTGGGCCACGCCGGTGCCGGTGTCCGCCAGCAGGCGCAGCTCCTCGTCATTGAAGTGGATGCCGTGGGCAAACCACACGTCGTCGCCGATCCAGCCCAGACGCCGCATGTATTCCAAGGGGCGGACGCCCTCACGCTCCAGCATGAAGTTTTCCTCGTCCTTGGTCTCGCACAGGTGGGTGTGAAGCCGGACGTGGTACTGCCGGGCCAGAAGGGCGCTTTGCCGCAGCAGCTCCGCCGACACGGAGAAGGGGGAGCAGGGCGCCAGCGCCACGCGGTGCATAGAGCCGTAGGCGGGATCGTGGTACTTCTCGATGCAGCGGATGGAGTCCGCCATGATCTCGTCCACCGTCTGTACCACGCTGTCCGGCGGCAGGCCGCCGTCCTTGACGCTCAAGTCCATGCTGCCGCGGCTGAGATACATGCGGATGCCCAGCTCCTGCGCCGCCGCCAGCTGTGCGCCCAGCAGGTCGCCGCTGTCGGCGGGGAACACGTAGTGGTGGTCGAAGCAGGTGGTGCAGCCGTGCTTCATCAGCTCACCCATGCCGGTGAGACTGGACAGGCGGATCACGTCCTCATCCAGATTCTTCCAGATTTCGTACAGGGTCTTGAGCCAGTCGAACAGCTCCATGTTCTGCACTTGGGGCAGATTGCGGGAGAACACCTGATACAGGTGGTGGTGAGTGTTGACCAGACCGGGGTAGCACAGCATGCGGCTGGCGTCGATGGTCTCGTCGGCGGTGACAGCCAGCTCGGGGCCGATGGCCTTGATGAAGCCGTCCTCACAGTAGAGGTCAACGTTGGTCAGCAGACGGTCGTTGTCGTCACAGGTGACAAGCTGGGAGATGTTTTTCAGCAGCAGGGTAGACATATTGCGTCCTCCTTTGGTTAAAATAAGTAGGAAAAAAGAGCAGGCCGCAAAGCGGCCTACTCTTTTTCGTATCAGGGTCAGCGTTCCTCGCGGAAGTAGGAGAGACCGAGGGACGCAGGGGGCTGATCCTCCCGCTTCTTACGCAGGGAGACGACGATCAGCACCAGCAGGGTGATGACGTAGGGCAGCATCTTGTACAGCTCCTTGACAGCCATCTGACCGCCGGGGGTGGGCAGATAGATGTTGATAATGTACAGGCCGCCGAACAGGATGGAGGCCAGGATGCTGACATTGGGACGCCAGATGGTGAAGATGACCAGCGCGATAGCAAGCCAGCCGCGGTCACCGAAGGCGTTGTTGGACCACACGCCGTTGGCGTAGTCCATGACGTAGTACAGACCGCCCAGACCTGCGATCATGGAGCCGATGCAGGTGGCCAGATACTTGTACTTGGTGACGTTGATACCGGCAGCGTCGGCGGTAGAGGCGCTCTCGCCCACGGCGCGCAGGTGCAGGCCGGGACGGGTGTGGTTCAGGAAGTAGGACGCGCCCAACGCGATGATGATGGCCACATAGGCCAGAAAGCCGTAGGACAGGAACAGCTGGCCGAACCAGCCGGTGCTGCCGGCGCCGGGCAGAGTGGTCTTGAAGAACAAACTGGTGTTGGACAGGGCAATGGAGGGGACTTCACTGTTGGTCAGCTTGATGAGGGAGCCGCCGAAGAAGTTGCCCACGCCCACACCGAAGGTGGTCATGGCCAGACCGGTCACGTTCTGGTTGGCACGCAGCGTAACGGTCAGGAAGCAGTACAGCAGGCCCATCAGCAGAGAGCCCAGCAGAGAGCAGAGAATGGGGATCATGATGGAAAGGAAGCCGTTCATTTCGGCGGCGGGGACGGACTGCTCATAGAAGAACGAGCCGATGACGCCGCTGATGCCGCCCACATACATGATGCCGGGGATACCAAGGTTCAGGTTGCCGGATTTTTCCGTCAGGATCTCGCCGGTGCTGCCGAACAGCAGGGGAATGCCCTGCATGACCGCACGGGGGAAGAAAGATACAAAATCAAAGCCCATCTGTTACGCCTCCTTCTTGCTGTTCTTACGCAGGGTGACTTTATAGGTGATAAAGAACTCGGTAGCAATAATGAAGAACAGGATGATACCGGTCAGAATATCCGCGAAGGAGTGGTTCAGGCTCAGGGCGCTGGCCACCTCGCTGGCGCCGCGGTCCATGGTCACCAGCAGCAGGGAAGCGGCGATCATGATGAAGGGGTTGAACTTGGACATCCAGGAGACCATGACGGCGGTGAAGCCGCGGCTGTCCACGATGGTGGTGGTCAGGGTGTGGTCCACGCCGGCGGTCATCATGAAGCCCATCAGAGCGCACAGCGCGCCGGAGAGCACCATGGTGCGGATGATGACGCGATCCACCTTGATACCGGCGTAGCTGGCGGTGCGCTGGCTCTCGCCCACAACGGCGATCTCGTAGCCGTGCTTGCTGTACTGGAGATAGATGTACATCAGGCCGGTCATAATGGCCACGATCAGAATGGGCAGCAGGTAGGCGTTGCCGAGCTCCGGCAGCCAGCCTGCGCGGGTAGACTGGTTGATGATACCGATCTTACCGGCGCCCTTGGGCACCTCCCAGATAATGATGAAGAAGGAGGCCAACTGCATGGCGATGTAGTTCATCATCAGGGTGAACAGGGTCTCGTTGGTGTTCCACTTGGCCTTGAAGAAGGCGGGCAGGAAGCCCCACAGAGCGCCGGCCAGCAGCGCGGCGATCAGGGATACCAGGATCAGCGCGGCGTTGGGCAGCTTGTCATCCAGGGTGATCATGCAGGCGGTGGTGGCCAGGCAGCCGATCAGGGTCTGACCTTCGGCACCGATGTTCCAGAAGCGCATTTTGAAGGCGGGAGTCACGGCCAGAGAGATACCCAGCAGCATCGCCACGTTACGGGCGGTGACGCCGATACGGCGGCTGGTGCCGAAGGCACCCTCCAGAATAGTGCCGTACACGCTGATGGGGTTCTGGCCGGTCAGCAGCGTCGTGACCAGACCGCAGAACACCAGAGCCAGCAGCAGGATACCGCCGCGGATCAGCAGTGCCTTGCCCAGAGGAAGAGCGTCACGCTTGGAAATATGAAAAAGGGATTGTTTACGCATTTTCCTTCGCGCCTCCTTCCACACGGGTCATCAGAGCGCCCACTTCAAGCTTGTTGGTCTTACGGGCGTCCACCACGCCGGACACCTGTCCGCCGCAGAGCACCACGATCCGGTCGCACAGCTCCAGCAGCACGTCCAGATCCTCGCCGACGTAAACGACGGCCACGCCCTTCATCTTCTGCTCGGTCAGCAGATTGTAAATGGTATAGGATGTATTGATATCCAGACCGCGGACAGCGTAGGCGGTCATCAGCACAGAGGGCTGCTGGGCGATCTCACGGCCCACCAGAACCTTCTGCACGTTACCGCCGGACATGCGGCGGACGGGGAAGCTGGTGCTGGGAGTGACGACCTCCAGCTCCTGCCAGATGCGCTGGGCCAGTGCTTCCGGATCCTTGCGGTTCAGGAACGCGCCCTTACCCTTACGCCAGGAGCGCAGCATCATGTTGCCGGTCATACCCATGGAGCCCACCAGACCCATGCCCAGACGATCCTCGGGGACAAAGCTCATGGCGATACCGGCCTTGCGGATATCCATGGGATCCTTGCCCACCAGCTCCAGCGATTGGCCATTTTCCTCAGGCGGGAAGAAGGTGACGGAGCCGGACTGGATGGGATACAGGCCCGCGATGGACTCCAGCAGCTCGCGCTGGCCGGAGCCTGCCACGCCTGCCACGCCCAGCACTTCGCCGGCGTTGATGGTAAAGCTGACGTTGTCCAGACGCTTGACGCCCAGCTCGTCAAACACGGTCAGGCCGTCCAGCTTCAGGCGGGGCGTGACGTTGATGGGCTCGGGCCGGTTGATATTCAGGGTGACGCTGTGGCCCACCATCATATCGGTCAGGGACTGCTGGTCGGCATCCTTGGTCTGCACGTCGCCGATATACTCGCCCTTGCGGAGCACGGCCACGCGGTCGGACACGTCCAGCACCTCGTGCAGCTTGTGGGTGATGATGATGAGAGACTTGCCGTCGGCCTTCATGTTGCGCATGACGGCAAAGAGCTTGTCCGTCTCCTGCGGGGTCAGCACGGCGGTGGGCTCATCCAGGATCAGGATATCCGCACCGCGGTACAGCACCTTGACGATCTCGACAGTCTGCTTCTGGGAAACGGACATGTCGTAGATCTTCATGTCGGGGTCGATGTCAAAGCCGTATCTGTCGCAGATGTCCTTGACCTTTTTGCGGGCATTGTTCAGATCCAGCTTGCCCTCGAGACCGAGAATGATATTCTCGGTGGCGGTGAACAGATCGACCAGCTTGAAGTGCTGGTGGATCATGCCGATGCCCAGATCAAATGCATCCTTGGGAGACGCGATGGTGACGGGCTTATCGTGGATGTAGATTTGTCCCTCATCAGGGAAATAAATACCGGAGAGCATATTCATCAGAGTGGTCTTGCCGCTGCCGTTTTCACCCAGCAGAGACAGGATCTCACCCTCGCGCAGTTCCATGTTGATGGCGTTATTGGCCACCACGGAACCAAAGCGCTTGGTGATATTCTCCATTTTGATCGCGCATTTGTTTTCCAAGGCTGTCATCCTTTCTTTCGGCGCAGATGGCTGCAACACCTCGTAGCACGCCGGGGCTAAATTCCATACGCTTTATTCTAGCACAGATATCAGTGGTTGTAAATCAAAATTCGCAAAAAATTTGTCAGGTATACACAAAGAATGTAAGGTTATACAAGAATGTCGAAAATCCTTTGTGAGAATCGTCAAAAGCACTGTGGAAAAAGAAGAAGGTGGGCTGCTTGCGCAGCCCACCTCATTGTGGCTTGGGATGTTGTCCGTTTCGGACGACATTACATAGCGGTATTCAGCAGGTTGATGCCATCGATCTGCAGATCGAAGTAAGGAGCGGAACGCTTCGCGGACTCGGCGAAGTAACCGTTCTCGACGACCTCGGTATCACCGGTGTAAGCCTCGTCGGTATCGACGTCGGCCAGGTAGGAGGTGATGTGACCGTCAGCGTCGACCTTCAGGAAGTCGACCTTGAAGGGGTTCATAGTATCATCAGCCTTGGTGGTGAAGGTGGCGCAGTCGAAGACATGCAGCTCACCGCTCTCCAGCTTGGCAATGGCGGCATCGATAGCTTCCTGAGTGCCGGCAGCGGCAACATCAGTGTTCAGCTCGGTCAGAACCACGGAGCCGGTAGCCAGAGTGCCGGTCCAGTCAGCGTCGATAGCCTTGCCATCGATGACGCACTGGATCGCATACTGATAGTAGGGAGCCCAGTTGATGCGGGAAGAAATGATGTAGGTGTTGGGGCCGGCCTCCTTGGTGGAGCCGTTGTAGGAGACGTTGGGAACCTTGGCGTTCTCGCAAGCGGTGGGAGCGCCCAGGGAGTCAGCGTGCTGGCTGATCAGGTTGCAACCCTTGTCGATCAGCAACTGAGCGCCTTCCTTCTCCAGAGCCTCATCATACCAGCTGCCGGTGAAGGTCACGTCCATGGTGACGGTGGGGCAGACGGAGCGGGCGCCCAGGAAGAAAGAGGTGTAACCGGAAACCACTTCGGCGTAGGTGAAAGCGCCGACATAACCGATCTTGGCGTTCTCCTTGGTGACCTTGACGCCGTTGATCTCGGTGCCGTTCTCGATCATCTCATTGAGCTTCATACCGGCAGCGATACCGGCCAGATAGCGGCCCTCATAGATGGAAGCGAAAGCGTTGTGGTAGTTGGCCAGACCCTCGGTATGAGCGCGGGTACCGGTGCTGTGGCAGAACTGAACCTCGGGGAACTCCTGAGCGGCCTGGATCATGTAAGGCTCATGACCAAAGCTGTCGGCGAAGATGATGTTGCAGCCGGCGTCGACCATGTCAACAGCGGCCTCGTAGCACTCCTGACCCTCGGGAACGTTGGTCTTCAGGATGTAGTCATCCTCGGTCAGACCCAGGGCAGCGATGGCTTCCTTGGCGCCGTTGATGAAGTTGAGGTCATAGGTGGAGTTTTCATCGTGCAGAGTGATGAAACCGACCTTCACCTTTTTGCCCTCGGTGTTAGCGTCGTCGCCATTGTCACCGTTGGTGTTGTTGTCACCGCCGCCGCAGGCCACCAGGCTCAGCGCCATGACCAGGGCGAGGATCAACGCAAGGAACTTCTTCATTCTTGTTTTCCTCCTTTAATATATATGACGTGCGGCTGAAGGTAGGGATAAAATTTGCCGCCCGCCTGAATAACGGATATGCTCCGGCATTCACAGGGGTATGAAATTGTTACAAAAGTATTATAAAGGATGTGCCCGCAAATTTCAACTAGAATTCTGCGCTCCTCATACTTTTTTTGATACTTCTGCCATTAGAAATATCAATGAAGAAATTGCTGAGATAAGTGAAAACGGTTTCGGAAAGGGTTACTGATGCACCCGAGTGCCGGTCTTGCCCTCAATTCCGTCCTTTGCTTTTTCGAGAAGCGTAATGAGGGCGGTGCGGCCGGGCTTGGACTCGGCGAACTTCACGGCGGCCTCTACCTTGGGCAGCATGGAGCCCTTGGCGAACTGGCCCTGGGCGATGTACTCGCGGGCCTGAGCGGGAGTCAGCTCGTCCAGACCCTGCTGGTTGGGCTTGTTGAAGTTGATGGCCACCTTCTCCACGGCGGTGAGGATGATGAGCATATCGGCGTCCAGCTGCTCGGCCAGCAGCTCGGAGGCGAAGTCCTTATCGATAACGGCAGCCGCGCCCTTCAGGTGGTTACGCTCGGTACGGTAGACGGGGATGCCGCCGCCGCCGCAGCAGATGACGATGTTGCCGCTGTCGCTGAGGGCGCGGATGGCGCCCAGCTCCACGATCTGCTGGGGCTTGGGGGAGGCCACATAGCGGCGCCAGCCACGGCCCGCGTCTTCCTTGAACAGGAAGCCGGTCTTGGCGGCCATGACCTTGGCCTCTTCCTCGGACAGGAACTTGCCGATGGGCTTGCTGGGGTCGTTGAAGGCGGGATCGTTGGGATCCACCTCCACCTGCGTGACCATGGTGACCACGGGCTCGTCGATGCCGCGGTTCATCATTTCCTCGTGCAGTGCGTTTTGCAGGTCATAGCCGATGTAGGCCTGACTCATGGCGCCGCAGACGGACAGGGGCGTGCTGTCCTGACGGGGATCCTCGTGCATCAGGGCCAGCATGGCGTTGTTGATGATGCCCACCTGAGGGCCGTTGCCGTGGGCAACGATGACCTCGTGACCCTCGGCGATCAGGTCAACGATGGCGCGGGCGGTGATCTGTACGGCGTCGGCCTGCTCGTGCAGGGTGCTGCCCAGAGCGTTGCCACCCAGAGCGATAACGATTTTCTTTGCCATAATGGGTAATTCTCCTTTTATTTCCTTAGTTCCGAAAAAATACGACAGCGGCGGCGTTGCCGCCGCTGTCGCGGGTCATATTCGCGTTTTGATTAGAAGATCTTCCGGGTGTCCTTGGTCTCGTCCAGCTCCATCAGGGCCTTGACGGGATCCTTCACCTGAGCCAGGAAGATCATGGCGGCGATGATGTAGGGCTTGTAGGAAGCCTGCTTGTACAGAGGCACGATGTAGCGGTCGAACACGGAGTTGTCCACTTCGCCCTCGGCGCAGCTCAGGCCGGTGATGTCGGCGGGCAGGCAGTGCAGGTACAGCGCCTTGCCGTCCTTGGTGAGTTTCATCATCTCCTCGGTGCAGGCCCAATCCTTGTGCTGGGCGTTCTGGGCCAGCAGGCGCTTCTCCAGCGCGTCGATGCCGTCCTTATCGCCGGCGGCGTACAGCTTGGTGCGCTCCTCCATAGCGGCATAGGAAGCCCAGCTCTTGGGATACACGATATCGGCATCCTTGAAGGCCTCGGCCATGGAGTTGGTCTTGTGGAACTTGGAGCCGTACTTCTCGCAGTTCTTGCGGGCGACCTCCTCCACCTCGGGCATCACGTCGTAGCCCTCGGGATGAGCCAGGGTCACATCCATGCCGAAGCGGGTGAACAGACCGATGACGCCCTGAGGAACGGACAGGGGCTTGCCGTAGCTGGGAGAATACGCCCAAGTCATAGCGACCTTCTTGCCCTTCAGGTTCTCCACGCCGCCGAAATAGTGGATGACATGCAGCAT
The DNA here is from genome assembly GCA_900548615.1 of uncultured Eubacteriales bacterium. Taxonomy (GTDB): domain Bacteria; phylum Bacillota; class Clostridia; order Oscillospirales; family Oscillospiraceae; genus Vescimonas. The sequence continues at coordinate 11,986 of URKW01000049.1, forward strand.
GTCGGCCATGCACTGGGTGGGGTGATCCACGTCGCACTGCAGGTTCACCAGAGTGGGCTGCTGCTCCAGAATGCCGTCACGGTAGCCTTCCTTCACGGCGTCCATGAAGGTCTTCTGATACTTGTGGCCCTCGCCGATGAACATGTCGTCACGGATACCGATGACATCGGCCATGAAGGACACCATGTTGGCAGTCTCACGGACGGTCTCGCCGTGGGCGATCTGGGACTTCTTCTCATCCAGATCCTGTACCTCCAGACCCAGCAGGTTGCAGGCGGAGGCGAAGGAGAAGCGGGTACGGGTGGAGTTGTCGCGGAAGATGGAGATGCCCAGGCCGGAATCGAACACGCGGGTGCTCTTGTTGCGCTCACGCAGGTCGCGCAGAGCGTCGGCTACGGTAAACACGGCGTCGATCTCGTCATCGGTCTTGTCCCAAGTCCAATAGAAATCGTTCTTGTACATGTTGTTGATATTCAGCGTGGACAGATGACGTGCCAGCTCAACAGTCTTGCTCATTTTCGTTTTCTCCTTATTTATATTGTGTAGGGGCCGACGTCCTCGACGGCCCGTGATTTCTCCATGCAAGGGCGGACAGAGTCGTCCGCCCCTACAAAAGAGGTTTTGTTTTTTTATTTAATGTCGTTGCCGGTCAGCTCCTGACGGAAGCTGGTGGCGGAGCCGTCCTTGTTCTCGGGATGATACAGGCCGGGAACAGCGGCGTACAGCGCAGCGCAGGTTACCAGATCCTGTTTGAAGGTCACCTCGTTGGGAGCGTGAGCCTGAGACTCGGCGCCGGGGCCGAAGCCGACGCAGGGGATGCCATAACGGCCCTGGATGGACACGCCGTTGGTGGAGAAGGTCCACTTGTCGGTCAGAGGACGGCCCTCACGCTTGGAGGCAGCCAGCTCGGTGGGCATCAGGCGCTTGTCGCCCCACAGGTTGTGGTGAGCGTCCACCAGAGCCTGCACGTGGGGAGCGGTCTCCTTGTTGATCCAGGTGGGGAAGAAGCACTCGGTCTCATACACGTGGCCGGTCCATGCGGGACGGTCGTACATGTACATGGAGACCTTCACGTCGTCGGCGTACTTCTTGCAGGCGGGCAGATCCTCGATCTCCTTCAGGCAGGAGAGGTAGGTCTCACCGGCGGTCATGCGGCGGTCGATGGAGATGGAGCAGCTATCGGCCACAGCGCAGCGGGAGGGAGAGGTATAGAAGATCTGGCTGGTAGTGCAGGTGCCGCGGCCCAGGAAACGGGCATCCTCGTGATGGTCGGGGTTGAACTTGGGATCCAGCATCTTCACCAGACCGTTGATCTCGGTGGAGCCGTCGGCGGGATTCTCGTTCAGGTCGCGGACGTTCAGGATGACCTCGGCCATCTTGTGGATGGCGTTGTCGCCGCGCTCGGGAGCGGAGCCGTGGCAGGAAACGCCGTGCATGTCCACGCGGATCTCCATACGGCCGCGGTGACCGCGGTAGATACCGCCGTCGGTAGGCTCGGTGGAGATGACGAACTCGATTTTCTCACGGGCGTCCTCGGGATCGTTGAAATACTCGTTGACGATGGACTGCCAGCACATACCGTCGCAGTCCTCCTCCTGCACGGAGCCGACCACCATCATCTTGTAGCCCTTGGGCAGCAGATCCAGATCCTTCATGATCTTCACGCCGTAAGCGGCGGCGGCCATGCCGCCCTCCTGGTCGGAGCCGCCGCGGCCGTAGATGATGTCCTCGGTCTCGTAGCCCTTGTAGGGGTCGGCTTCCCAGTTGTTGATGTTGCCGATGCCCACGGTGTCGATGTGGCTGTCGATGGCGATGATCTTGTCGCCCTCGCCCATCCAGCCGATGACGTTGCCCAGTTTGTCAAACTCCACCTTGTCATAGCCCAGGGACTTCAGCTCCTCGGCAATGCGCTTCACAACGCCCTCCTCCTCGCAGGACTCGGAAGGGATGGCGATCATGTCCCGCAGGAACTTCACCATAGCGGGCTTGTAGCCCTCGGCAGCTTTTCTGATGGCCTCAAAATCCATAATATACCTCCAGCAAATGATATGATGATACATGTTTTTCCGATATGAGACATTTTTCCTATTCCCTATAATAACACATAGCGACAGGATGTCAAACAAAAAATTATTTTTCCTAAAAATTTTTTTGGAAAAACGTTGATTTCTGCTTAAAGTGTGATATGATAGGAGTGGAAGTGAGTGGGAGTATGGTTGCAGGAACACTATATATCTCCGGAACGAACCAAAAATTCATATTTGATAAGGAGAGTTGATCGTTATGGAAGCAAAACGGTTAGAAGCTCTGAAGCAAATCGCCGCGGGCATCGCGGCGCAGTTTGGCGACAAGTGCGAGGTCGTCATCCACGACGTGGGCGGCGGCCATCCGGAGCATACCATCGTCCACATCGAAAACGGCCATGTGTCCGGCCGTAAGGTAGGCGACGGCGCGTCGCAGGTGGTGCTGGATCAGCTCAACAGCCAGAACGGCCACCCCAAGGATCACCTGTGCTACCTGACACGGACACCGGACGGCAAGATCCTGAAGTCGTCCTCCATCTACATCCGCAACAGCCGCGGCAACGTCACCAGCATCTTCTCCATCAACTACGATATTACCAATATCATGATGATGCATCAGGAGCTGGGCGAGTTCATGATGACCCGGGACAAGGAGCAGACCGAGCCGGAAAAGATCATCAACGTCAACAACGTACTGGACGAGCTGATCGAGCAGTCCGTGCAGCAGGTGGGCAAGCCTGTGGCGCTGATGAGCAAGGACGACAAGGTGCGGGCCATCCGCTTCCTGAACGAATCCGGCGCGTTCCTGGTGACAAAATCCACCGACAAAGTGGCAAAATACTTCGGTATTTCCAAATATACTCTGTATTCCTACATCGACGCCAATAAACAGCAGGAGGAAAAGAAAAAATGATCGATCTGTCCATCAACAAGGTTGGCCTGGAGCATAACATCCAGAAGGCCAAGGAAAACAACGTCATCATCCCCACCATCGCGCAGATGCAGAACCCCGACCTGATCCCCGAGAAGATCAAGGCCAAGCTGAGCCACACCGGCCTGTGGGACGTGGATCCCGTGAACCTGTTCCGTATTTCCTGGCACAACGAGGCCAAGGAGTCCGGCGGTCTGTTCCAGGCTGTCCCCAACTATGTGGAGATCCCCAGCAAGCTGTCCGGCGTGCCCTGCCGCATCGTTGCCATGTCCGGCAAGTGGTTCCCCACCGGCTGCCACAAGGTGGGCGCTTCCTTCGGCTGCCTGGCTCCCCGCCTGGTGACCGGTCAGTTCGACGCCACCTATCATCACGCCGTGTGGCCCTCCACCGGTAACTACTGCCGCGGCGGCGCCTTCAACTCCAAGCTGCTGGCCTGCGAGTCCGTGGCCATCCTGCCCCAGGATATGTCCAAGGAGCGCTTTGACTGGCTGAAGTCCATCGCCGGCCAGATCATCGCCACCCCCGGCTGCGAGTCCAACGTCAAGGAGATCTTCGACAAGACCTGGGAGCTGAAGCAGGATCCCACTATGATGATCTTCAACCAGTTCGCCGAGATGGGCAACCCCCTGTGGCACTACAATGTCACCGGCTACGCTCTGGCCGACCTGTTCGAGGCCATCAAGAAGCCTGACCAGAACTTCGCCGGCGCCTGCTTTACCTCCGGTTCCGCCGGCACCATGTCCGCCGGTGATCTGCTGAAGGAGCGCTATCCCCACCTGAAGCTGGCCGTGGGCGAGGCCCTGCAGTGCCCCACCATCCTGAACAACGGCTTCGGCGGCCACCGCATCGAGGGTATCGGCGACAAGCACATTCCCTGGATCCACAATGTGAAGAACACCGACATGGCCATCGCCATCGACGATGAGGACAGCCAGCGCCTGCTGCGCCTGTTCAACACCCACGAGGGTCAGGAGTACATGAAGAAGGAGCTGGGCATGTCCGACGAGGAAGTCGAGAAGATGACCTGGCTGGGCATCTCCGGTATCGCCAACGTGCTGTGCTGCATCAAGATGGCCAAGTACTATGAACTGACCGAGAACGATGTGGTCGCCACCGTCCTGACCGACTCTGCCGTGATGTACAAGTCCCGTATCGAGGAGCTCAACGAGATGCACGGCGCTTACAACGCCCACGAGGCTTCTCTGGATCACAACCTGCATATGCTGGGCCTGCGTACCGACAACATGATGGAGATGGGCTATGCCGAGCGTAAGCGCGTCCACAACCTGAAGTACTACACCTGGGTCGAGCAGCAGCAGATGAACGTCGAGGATCTGAACGCTCAGTGGTACGACACCAAGGGCACCTGGGACGCCGTTCACGCTCAGGCCAAGGATCTGGACGAGCTCATCAACGAGTTCAACGAGGCTACCGGTCTGCTGAAGGCGCTCTAATTCCTAAAGGGGGAGCAGGCTTCCCCTTTAGATCCCCCACCACCAGTTTGCGAACTGGTGAACGCGCCCAGGGCGCTTGGGTCAACGTATTTTCTGACGCGCATGTCGTCAGAAAAATGATATGATACGCTTCAGGGCGGGGCTTTCGCCCCGCTCTGATTTCTTTTAATAAGCCTGCAAATAAAAAGTCAAGCTCCAAAGCGGGCTTGACGAAAGAAAATGTT
>URKW01000050.1 GCA_900548615.1 uncultured Eubacteriales bacterium
CCTGCCAGTGGCTGGTAAAGGAGGGCTATATCGGCCGTATGCCCATCAAGCATTACGTGGCGGGCGTCAGCGCCGGTATCGTGGACGATACGGCGGTGCTGGATCTGCCCTACAGCGAGGACAGCCGGGCGCAGGTGGATCTGAACTGCATCATGAACGAACAGGGCGAGATCATTGAGATTCAGGGCACCGGCGAGGGCCGGGCCTTCACCGTGACGGAGCAGCAGGATCTGGTGGCGCTGTGCGCCAAGGGCAACCGTGAGCTGATCGCCAAACAGAAAGAGATAGTGGGGGATATTCTGAGATGAAATTTGTATTGGCCTCCCACAACCGTGGGAAATTAAAAGAGATGCAGGAGATCTTGTCCCGGCTGGGCGTGGAAGTGGTGCTGGAGTCCGATTTAGGGCTTGCGCTGGACGTGGAGGAGACGGGCACTACCTTTGCCGAGAACGCCGCGCTGAAGGCAAAAGCCGTCATGGAAGCCAGCGGCCTGCCCGCCATCGGCGACGACTCCGGATTGTGCGTGGACTGGTTACAGGGCGCGCCGGGCATCTACTCCGCCCGGTACGGCAATCTGGACAGTGATCCGGCCCGCTGCGCTCTGCTGCTGCAGAACATGCGGGGCGCGACGAACCGCGCCGCCCATTTCCATACGTCCATCTGCTGCGCCTTTCCCAACGGCGACATGCTGACCGCCGACGGCGACTGCCACGGCACCATCGCCTTTGCCCCCATGGGGGAACGGGGCTTCGGCTACGATCCGGTGTTCTTTGTGCCGGAGAAGCGCCGCACCTTTGCCCAGCTGACGGCGGAGGAGAAAAACGAAATATCCCACCGGGGCAGCGCTTTGCGCGTTTTTGCCGCGGAATTGAAAGAGTATTTGGAGAAGCATTGATATGGAACTGACAAGTAAGCAGCGTGCCCAGCTGCGGGGGATGGCCGCCACCATGGACACCATCCTCCATGTGGGCAAGGACGGCATCGGCGACAATCTGGTGAAGCAGGCCAACGATGCGCTGGAGGCCCGTGAGCTCATCAAGGGCCGTGTGCTGGAAAACAGCATGTACACCGCCCGTGAGGCGGCGGAGGAGCTGGCCGTGGCCACCCGCAGCGAGGTGGTGCAGGTCATCGGCAGCAAGTTCGTGCTGTACCGCTATCAGCACAACAAGGAAAAGCGCAAGATCCAGCTGGTAAAGGCGAAGCAGGCATGAGGATCGGCATGTTCGGCGGGACGTTCAACCCGCCCCATAACGGCCATGTGACCATGGCCCGTGCCGCCGTGAACCAGTTGGGACTGGATAAGCTGCTGATCGTCCCGGACTGCGTGCCGCCCCACAAGCCGCTGCCGTCCGGCGTGACGGCCCGGCAGCGGTACGACATGGCGGCGCTGATGGCGGCCTCGGTGGGCCGTATGGCCGAGGCCAGCGATATCGAGCTGCACCACACCGGCAAAAGCTACACCAGCGACACCCTGCGCATGCTGCATCAGCAGTACCCCGACGCGGAGCTGTGGCTGCTGATGGGATCGGACATGTTCCTGTCCCTCCACACGTGGCATGAGCCGGAGGTCATCTGTGAATTGGCGCACATTGCCGCTTTCCGCCGGGTGGAGGAGGATATCTGCGCCGCCATGAAGCAGCAGAAGACCCAGCTGGAGCGGCAGTATCAGGCCCGTGTGGCGCTGCTGGACAATCCGGAGCTCATCGAGCTGTCCTCCACCTACGTCCGCGCCGCGCTGGCGGCGGGACAGGGGAGCGACCTGGTACCGGAAGCGGTGTGGGGCTACATCCGGCGGGAGCACCTGTACGGCACCACCGCCGACTTGAAGCACCTGACGGTGGACGAGCTGCGGCCCATCGCTATGAGCTATCTCAAGCCCAAGCGGATGCCCCATGTGCTGGGTACCGAGGGTGAGGCGGCGAAGCTTGCCCGACGCTTCGGTGCGGACGAGACGAAGGCCCGCGTGGCGGGACTGCTTCACGACTGCACCAAGAAGCTGGGCATGGCGGAGCAGCTGGCGCTGTGTAAACAGTACGGCATCCGGCTTGACCCGCTGGAGCAAAAGGCGCTGAAGCTGCTGCACGCCAAGACCGGCGCAGCCATCGCCCGCCATGTGTACGGCGTGGACGACGAGGTGTATCAGGCCATTTTGTACCACACCACCGGTCGGGCCAACATGACGCTGCTGGAAAAAATATTGTATCTGGCCGACTATATCGAGCCCAGCCGGGAGTTTGCCAACGACCCCGATGTGGTGCGCCTGCGGGAAACGGTCTATGAGGATCTTGACCGGGGACTGCTGCTGGGCCTGACCATGACCGTTACGGAAATGGAGGGCATGGGCAATCCGGTACATCACGATACATTGGACGCGAGAAATGATCTCATTGAAAAAGGAGTGACGTTATGAAAGAACCCAAGGAAATGGCCCTGCTGGCGGCCAAAGCGCTGAGCGACAAGAAGGGCCGGGAGATTCAGGTGCTGGAGATCGGCGAGCTGACCACGCTGGCGGATTACTTCGTCATCGCCACCGGCTCCAGCAACACCCAGATCAACGCGCTGGTGGACAACGTGGAAAAGGTCATGGCGGAGGAAGCGGAGGAGCAGCCGCTCCACCGGGAGGGCTATCGCGGCGGCACGTGGGTGCTGCTGGACTACGGCTGCATCGCTGTGCACGTTTTCAACGCCGAGGCCCGTGAGTTCTACGGCCTGGAGCGCCTGTGGCGGGACGGCAAGCCCGTGGACATCTCCGGCGTGGTAACGCCCAACGAGTAAATAAAAAAGGTCTCCGGCATTCGCCGGAGACCTGAATTTGTCGAGAGACCATCTCTGTCATTCCGAACCAGTGACCGATGTCACTGGTGTGGGAATCCGTAACCAAAGCCTCCCCTGTGTAAGGGGAGGTGTCAAAAATCTTTGATTTTTGACGGAGGGGTTGTCTGATGGACGACAATCGCCCAGTCAGCGCAGGACGCTGACAGCCCCCTTTACACAAGGGGGCCAGAAACGGATTGCCACGCCAGTGTGAGCACTGGCTCGCAATGACAGACTCTTTCGACAGTTTGGGGTCTCCGGCATTCGCTGGAGACCTTTTTCTATCCGTCTTACAGCGCGCACTTGCCGCGCTTGAGGTATTCGCCCTTTACGTCGCGGACGACGCCGTTTTCCACGGCGGGCATGCCCCGCAGGTACACGGCGGCGATGCTGCCGGAGGTTCGGAAGCCCTCGAAGGGCGTATAGTCGCAGCGGGACACCATGTCGGCGGCGTGGAGGGTGTGATCCGCCGCCGGATCGTACACCACGATATCGGCGTCAGCGCCGGGCGCGATGCAGCCCTTGCGGGGATAGAGACCGTACAGCTTGGCGGGATTCTCGCTGAGTGCCCGGCACAAGGTGGGCAGGTCGATGCGGCCCGCCGCCACGCCGGTGGTGTACACCACCTCGCCCCGGGTCTCTACGCCGGGAAGGCCGCCGGGAATGGTGGTGAAGTCGCCCTGCCCCGCCAGCTTCTGCTGCGTGGTGAAGGAGCAGTGGTCGGTGGAGACGGTGTTCACCCGGCCCTCCTTCAGGCCCGCCCACAGCGCGTCCTGATCCGCCTTTTTGCGGATGGGAGGGGAGCACACGAACTTGGCAGAGGACAGCCAGTCCTCCTGATAGTACACGCTGTCGTCCAGCGCCAGATACTGGGAACACGTCTCGGAATAGACGACCTGCCCCCGTGCGCGGGCCTGATCGATCTCGCTGAGCGCGGCGGCGTTGGTGGTATGAACGATCACCACGGGAGCCTCCGCCGCCTGGGCGATCCGCAGGATGCGGCCCACCGCCTCTGCCTCCAGATAGTCGGGGCGGGTCTGGGGATGGCAGGAGACGGCGTTCTCGCCCTTTGCCTTCTTCTCCGCCACCAGCGCGTCGATGACGCCGCTGTTCTCACAGTGGACGCCGCAGATGCCGCCCCGGGCCTTCAGCGCCTTCAGCGCCCGGTACAGGTCGCCGTCCGGCAGCATCATGGCGGGATAGGTCATGTACATCTTGAAGGAGGTGATGCCGGCGGCAAACATGTCGTCCAGCTCCGCCTCGATGCCCTCGTTCCAATCGTCGATGGTCATGTGGAAGCCGTAGTCACAGTGGCAGTTTGCCGCCTTTTTGTGCCACAGCCCCAAGCCGTAGGCCAGCGTCTCGCCCTTGTTGGGGCAGGCAAAGTCGATGACGGTGGTGGTGCCGCCCCGGAGAGCGGAGCGGCCGCCGCTCTCGACATCGTCGGCGGTGGTGGTGTTGCACACGTCCAGATCGAAGTGGGTGTGGGCGTCGATGAACCCCGGCAGCAGCAGCTTGCCGGTCACGTCCACCACCTCCGCGTCGGGCGCGTCGATATGGGGCGCCACGGACACGATCTTCTCGCCGTCCACCAGCACGTCGGCTGCCACAACGGCGCTGCCGCTGACCACGCGGCCGCCGGTAAAGAGTCGTTTCATAGGAAAGTACCTCCTTAATTGCTCAATTTCTCTTATTATAGCACCATGCTTCCGGCATGGATACAAAAATTTTTTGTTTTTTGAAAAAATTCGTTGAAAAAAAGAGGGTATTCGAAAGTTATCCCGTATAATAAAGCGAGGAAAAATTTCAGTGCGGCACGGGAAGGAGGGATTGCCATGTTTTCACAGAGCTTTTTGGACGAGCTGATCGCCCGCAACGACATTGTGGACGTGGTGGGCTCCTACGTGGCGCTGACGCCGAAGGGCGGCAGCTATTGGGGCTGCTGTCCCTTCCACAATGAGAAAACGCCCTCCTTCCATGTTTTGCAGGACAAGCAGTTCTATCACTGCTTCGGCTGCAAAAAGGGCGGCGGCGTCATCAATTTCATCATGGAGATTGAGAACCTCTCCTATCCCGATGCCATCCGCTTTCTGGCCAAGCGGGTCAACATGGAGGTGCCGGAGGATCGGGAATCCGCCGACGCCGACCGGCTGCGTAAGCGACTGCTGGCGCTGAACCGTGACGCGGCCCGGTGGTACTACGACGTGCTGCAAAGCCCCGACGGCGCGGCGGTGCGGGCATACCTCGACAAGCGCGCCATCTCCCGGAAGATCGCTGTGCGGTTCGGTATGGGCGCGTCGCCGGACAGCTGGGACGCGCTGCTGCGCACCATGACCGGCAGGGGCTACACCAAGCAGGAGCTGCTGACCGCCGGACTGATCGTGGCCAACAAGAGCGGCGGCTTTTACGATAAGTTCCGCAACCGGCTGATGCTGCCGGTCATCGATGTGCGGGGCGATGTGGTGGGCTTCGGCAGCCGCGTCATTGACAAGTCGGAGCCGAAATACATGAACAGCACCGAAACGCCGGTGTACAGCAAGCGCCGGGTGCTGTACGGCCTGAATCTGGCGAAAAAGACCAAGCGTCCCAACATGATTCTGTGCGAAGGCAACCTTGATGTGGTGACGCTGCATCAGGCGGGCTTCGACAACGCGGTGGCCTCCATGGGCACGGCGCTGACGACGGAGCAGATTCGATTGCTGGGACGGTACACCAAGGAGCTGGTGCTGTGCTACGACAACGACAACGCCGGTCAGCTGGCCACCCAGCGGGCGCTGGAGATGCTGAACAACACCGAGTTCACCGTCCGGGTACTGAAGCTGCCCCGGCGGCTGGTGGACGGCGAATATGTGAAGCAGGATGCCGACGATTTCATCAAGTTTCAGGGCGCTCCCGCCTTCGAGCGGCTGCTGTCCGGCAGCGAGAACGGCGTGGAGTTCCGTATGTCGCAGGTGGCCGCCAAGTACGACCTGCGCAGTGATCAGGGCCGCATCGACTACACCGCCGAGATCAGTCAGGTGCTTGCCGAGCTGGACAACGCCGTGGAGCGGGAGGTATACGCCAATCGTGCCGCCGAGACGGCAGGACTTTCGCCCGACGCCATGCGGCAGGAGGTGGAGCGGGCCGCCCGCAAGCGCCGCTACAGCGACCGCAAAAAGCGGGAGCGGCAGGAGCTGAACCCCGCCCTGACCGTACAGCCCGCCCAGCGGGGCAGCCGCTATACCAATCTCCGCAGCGCCATGGCGGAGGAGGGCGTGATCCGGCTGCTGCACCTTGACCCCACGCTGTTCGGGGACACGCCGCCCCTGACGCCGGAGGAGTTCTCCTCGCCGCTGTTGGGAAAAATTTACGGCGCCATGTGGCACCAGCGCGGCAACCGCAGCGGCCTGTCGGCGCTGACGGGGGAGCTGTCCGGCGACGAGATGAGCCACCTGACCACGCTGCTGCAAAAACCGGAATCCACCGCCAACGCGTCTCAGGCGCTGGCGGACTACATACGGGTAATCCGCGAAGAGCAGACCAAACGGGACGACTCCGGGGTGGATCCCCTGCTGTTGGCAATGGAAACATTTAAAGATAAGAAACGATATGGAGGAAAGCGCACATGACCGATAAGACGTACACCAAGCAGGAGCTGGAGGAAATGACCAACGCCCTGCTGGCCGAGGACAACAAGAAGAAAAAGGCGGAGGCCAAGGCGGCCGAGCAGTCTCAGGCCGAGGCGGAGACCAAGGAGGACGACAAGAGCAAGGAAAAGGGCAAGCTGGACGACAAGACCATCGCGTCTCTGCCCGCCGCGGCGCTGATCATGGCCAACGAGAAGCTGCGGGACATGCTGGTCAAGGGCAAGAAGAAGGGCAAGCTGGACTCCAGCGAGGTCAGCGACGTGCTGGACGAGATGGATCTGGAGAGCGAGCAGATGGACCGCATCTACGACTCTCTGGAGGCGCTGGGCATCGAGGTGGGCAGCGAGGAGTTCATCACCAGCATCGACGATGATATCGAGCCGCCGCTGGAGGAGATCGCCGAGATCGAGGAAGAGGAGCTTGTGGATCCCAACACACTGGTGGACAGCTTCAACATCGACGATCCCGTCCGCATGTACCTGAAGGAGATCGGCCGCGTGCCGCTGCTGAACGCCGATGAAGAGGTGGTGCTGGCCACCGCCATGTCCGCAGGCCGTGCCGCTCAGGAGCGGATCGACGAGGCCGCCGAGAACGGCGAGACCATCCCCGACGAGGAACTGGCCCAGCTGAAGAAGGACATCAAGGAGGGCAGCAAGGCCAAGCAGAAGCTGGCCGAGGCCAACCTCCGTCTGGTGGTGTCCATCGCCAAGCGCTACGTGGGCCGCGGCATGCTGTTCCTCGACCTGATCCAGGAGGGCAATCTGGGTCTGATCAAGGCCGTGGAGAAGTTCGACTACACCAAGGGCTACAAGTTCTCCACCTACGCCACATGGTGGATCCGTCAGGCCATCACCCGCGCCATCGCCGATCAGGCCCGTACCATCCGCATCCCCGTACATATGGTGGAGACCATCAACAAGGTCATCCGCGTCAGCCGCCAGCTGCTGCAGCAGCTGGGCCACGATCCTTCTCCCGAGGAGATCTCCGCCGAGATGGGCATGCCCGTGGACAAGGTGCGGGAGATTCTGAAGATCGCCCAGGAGCCGGTCTCTCTGGAGACCCCCATCGGCGAGGAGGAGGACAGCCATCTGGGCGACTTCATCCCCGACGAGGGCGCGTCCGAGCCCAGCGAGGCCGCCAGCTTCACGCTGCTGAAGGAGCAGCTGGTGGACGTGCTGTCCACCCTGACCCCCCGCGAGGAGAAGGTGCTGAAGCTGCGCTTCGGCATCGAGGACGGCCGCACCCGCACGCTGGAGGAAGTGGGCAAGGAGTTCAACGTCACCCGTGAGCGTATTCGCCAGATCGAGGCCAAGGCTCTCCGCAAGCTGCGCCATCCCAGCCGCAGCAAGAAGCTGAAGGACTTTTTGAACTAAAGGAGAACCTCCCATGATCCTTGATTTCAACACCATCCCCGCCAACGCCGTGCCCCATTTCAAGGGTGGCGAGGGCGAGGCCATCGTCCGTAAATTTGACGATCCCCGTATGGGCGCGGTGGTGCGCCTGACGCTGCCGGTGGGCTCGTCCATTGGTCTGCATACCCATACCGGCAACTGCGAGGTCATCTATATCCTGTCCGGCAGCGGACAGTGCATCGACGATGATACCCAGTATCCTGTTGCCGCCGGTATGTGCCACTACTGCCCGGAGGGACACACCCACAGCATCGTCAACACCGGCGATACACCGCTGGAGCTGCTGGGTGTGCTGCCCCATGTGAAATAAAAGCCGCCCGTCAAAGGGGCAGCACCAGTGGAGGGAATCGTAGTCCCTCCCTGGTTCCGGAAAAATTTTAAGGCGAGGGGGACTCCCCCTCGCCTTACTCCGTTTTCAGCTGCAAGGGCGCTTTTTACCCCGCTCTCCCCTTCTCCACCATTTTATACAGGGCGTCCAGCGCGTCGCCCAGCGAGCCGATGCGGTCGATGATACCCAGCGCCACCGCCTCCTGTCCGTAGATGACGCTGCCCACGTCGTTGGCCATGTCCCCCACCGACAGCATCAGTTCCCGGAACTTCTCGGCGCTGATGCGGGAGTTGCGGGCCACAAAGTCGATGATCCGCTCCTGAATCCGCTCAAAATACCGGTAGGTGGCGGGCGCGGCGATGACCTGCCCCGACATGCGAACGGGATGGATGGTCATAGACGCGCTGGGCACGATGAAGGTCGCCTTGCCGCACACTGCCAGCGGCACGCCGATGGAGTGGCCGCCGCCCAGCACCAGCGTGGCGGTGGGCTTGGTCATGCCCGCCACCAGCTCCGCGATGCCAAGGCCCGCCTCGATATCGCCGCCCACCGTGTTCAGCAGCAGCAAAAGGCCATCCACGTCATCCTTCTCCTCCACCGAGGTCAGCAGCGGCAGCACGTGCTCATACTTGGTGGTCTTCACGTTGGGCGGCAGGGTGGTGTGGCCCTCCACCTGTCCGATGATGGTGAGACAGTGGATGGTGCCCCGCTTGTTCTTTACCACCGTGGAGCCCATTTCGATGATCTGCTGCTGGGGTGTGTCCCGGTTCTCGTTTTCGCTGCTTTCGCAGCTGTTGGCGCTGTAGTTCATGTGTGCGCTCCCTCCTTTTTGCCCTAGTGTTTTCCATTTCCGCGCAAACTATGCAGCCGCCGCAAAGCCGCCCATTTTTGCCATGACTTGACAATTTGCCACTATTTCTATACAATACACAAGGTTATTGCCGCGATTATAGGTGCAAAAACCGCCCTATAACCGCCGAAATAAGGAGGAAATCAAATGAAAAAGCTACTGGCTCTGCTGCTGGCTCTGCTGATGCTTCTGTCCCTTGCCGGGTGCGGCAAGCAGGCGCAGGAGGATGAGGAGCCCGCCGTGATCGAGTTGACGCTGTGGACGTTCCCCGCAGGCGACTGGGGCGATCCGGCCGCCGTGGAGACGCTGCTGACCCAGTTCAACAGCGTATACCCCGACATTCACGTGACGGTACAGTGTCTGGACGAGGCCACCGGCGACGACAAGCTCAGCACCGCCGTGGACGGCGGCGTGTCCCCCGACATTCTGCTGGCCCAGCCGGACCGTCTCATCAAAGCATGGGGCGCAGAGGGCATGCTGGCCGATCTGTCCGACATGTGGGACGACGCCGACAAGCAGGAGGTCAACGCCGCCTGCCAGAGCGTCTGCTTCACCCGGGACGGCAAGTGCTACGCCTATCCCTTTGCCATGAACGTGCAGTGCATGGCCATCAACTATGACGCCTTCGTCACCGCAGGCGCCGACCAGTACATCGATCTGGAGACACGCACCTGGACCACCGAGCAGTTCACCCAGGCCGTCAAGGCGCTGCAAAGCAAGTACGGCGAAACGGTGGCCGCCGTGTACTGCTCCGGCCAGAACGGCGATCAGGGTACCCGCGCGCTGGTGACGAACCTGTACGGCGGCCAGTTCGCCAACGACTCCTACACCGGCTACGTCGCCAACTCCGAGGCCAACCAGCAGGCGCTGACCCTGCTGCGGGACACCAAGGGCATCGAATTTGACGACGCCATCAATGGGCAGGAGGAGGCCGCGCTGTTCTATCACGAATCCCTGAAAATGTCCTTCTGCTGGAGTCTTGCCCAGCAGCTGGCCGAGACGGTGGACGAGCCCACCGAGGAGGGCGGCGAGCCGGTGGTGCATCCGGCGGGCAAGACCGTCAACGGCCAGACCATCGAGTTCATGGCCTTCCCCACCGATCCCGAGATCAGCCAGCCCCGGCTTCAGGGCGATATCTGGGGCTTCGGCGTGTTTGACAACGGCGATCAGGAGCGGATCGAGGCCGCCAAGCTGCTGATCCGTTTCTTCGCCGACGGGCAGGGCGCCAGCGCCGCCGTGAAGGCCGCCGGGTGCTTCCCCGTCCGCGACACGGTGGACGGCGCCGACCTGCGGAACATCTGGGCGGGCAGCGACGTGATGACGGAATACGCCAAGCTGACGGACTTCCTGTCCGGCTATGACGCGCTGACGCCCGGCTGGGCCACCGCCCGTACCGAGTGGTGGAACATGCTCCAGCGTGTGGGCAACGGCGGCGACGTGGTGCTGGAAACCGACACCCTCGTGGAAAACGCCAACGCCGCAGCGAAGGAGTAATTGTGATGAAAAGGCAGGCCGGACGGCCTGCCTTCTTTTTGCGGATATCTGAGGTTGCACATCGGGAGAACCTGTGTTATACTCCAGATATTACCAGAACGGAGGACGCTATGGCGAACTTTACGAAGCAGGCGATCAAGGCCTCGTTTTTGAAGCTGCTGAACCAGCAGCCCCTGAACAAGATCAGCGTGCGGGACATTGTGGAGGACTGCGGCATCAACCGCAACTCCTTTTACTATCACTTCCGCGATATCCCCTCCCTGCTGGGCGAGATCGTTGCCGAGCAGACGGAGCAGCTGATCCGCGCCTACCCCTCCATCTCCTCGCTGGACGAGTGCTTCCACGTGGCCTTCCGGTTCGCGCTGGAGAATAAGCGGGCGGTGATGCACATTTATCATTCGGTAAACCGGGATGTGTTCACCCAGAGCATGCTGAAGCTGTGCGAATACGTGGTGACGACCTACATTACCACCGCGTTCCCCGACGATCTCATCAACGAGAGCGACCGCAGCGTTGTGATCCGGTTCATGAAGTGCCAGCTGCTGGGCATGTGCTTCGACTGGTTCGACCGGGGTATGACCGACGCCGCCTATGACGACCTGCACCGGATGCTGCAGCTGATCCAGGGCGTGCCGGAGCTGATCATCCGCCGCAGCCAGGAAACCAACGGGTAAATTTAGGCAAATCGCCCTTTTTGCCCAAAATACAGGCAATATTGACCCGCTGTCCAAATCTTGGACAGCGGGTCTTTTTCTGTCCATTTCCCTTTTTGCGCCCGAATGCTATACTCCGTTTCGTTGAGAAAAAAACAACGGTGAAAGGGGATATGGATATGCGTTCTGTCGCGCCAATGAAAACGGCCAAGATCGGCTATATCGTGATGTCCGTTCTGTTCTGTGTGCTGGGTGTGGTGCTGCTGTTCACGCCGGGCGTCTCCGCCCTGTGGATCGGGCGGCTGCTGGGCATCGGGCTGATCCTGTTCGGCGCTATCAAGCTGGTGGGGTACTTCTCCCGCGACCTGTTCCGGCTGGCCTTTCAGTACGATTTGGCCTTCGGCCTGCTGCTGATGGTGCTGGGCATCGTCACGCTGAGCCACCCCGGCGACGCGCTGAGCTTTCTGTGCGTCATGTTCGGCATTCCGGTGCTGGCGGACGGCCTGTTCAAGATCCAGATCGCCATGGACTCCCGCCAGTTCGGCATCCGGAACTGGTGGCTGGTGCTGGTGCTGGCGGCGCTGACCTGTGTGGTAGGCGTGGTGCTGGTGTTCCGGCCGATGACCGGCGTTCGGGCGCTGACGGCGCTGATGGGCCTGTCGCTGCTGTGCGACGGCGTGCTGAATCTCAGCGTGGCGCTGTGCACGGTGAAGATCGTGGATTACCAGCGGCCCGATGTGATCGAAACCGATGATTATGAGATAGGAAAGGACGAGTGAGAGACATGCAGGCTGCAAAAGCCATCGTCAAAAACCGCGTGCTGATATTGATCGTCGCCCTGGCGCTGATGATCCCCGCCACCCTCGGCATGCTGGGAACGCGCATCAACTACGATATGCTCAACTACCTGCCGGACGACATGGACACCGTCATCGGGCAGGACACCCTGAAGGACGACTTCGGCAAGGGCGCTTTCTCCTTCATCATTGTAGAGGACATGCCGGAGAAGGACGTGGCGGCCCTGAAGGAAAAGATCGAGGCCGTGGATCATGTGGACACCGTACTGTGGTACGATTCGCTGGCCGATCTGTCCGTCCCCATGGAGCTGCTGCCGGATAAGCTGTACAGCGCTTTCAATCAGGGGAACGCCACCATGATGGCGGTGTTCTTTGACTCGGCCACCAGCGAGGATGTGACCATGGACGCCATCCGCGAGATTCGCACCATCGCGGGAAAGCAGTGCTTCGTCTCCGGTATGTCGGCGCTGGTGACCGACCTGAAGGACCTGTGCGAGCAGGAGGAGCCGGTGTATGTGGCGCTGGCCGTGGCCTGTGCCTGCGCCGCCATGATGATTTTGCTGGACGGCTGGCTGGTGCCCTTCGTGTTCCTGGCCAGCATCGGCATGTGCATCCTGTTCAATCTGGGCAGCAACTACTTCTTCGGCGAGATATCCTACATCACCAAGGCGCTGTCCGCCGTGCTGCAGCTGGCCGTCACCATGGACTACTCCATCTTCCTGTGGCACAGCTACAACGAGCAGCTGACCCAAACCACCGACCACAAGGAGGCCATGGCCGTGGCCATTCACGAGACCTTCGCCTCGGTGCTGGGCAGCTCCATCACCACAGTGGCAGGCTTTATCGCGCTGTGCTTCATGAGCTTCACGCTGGGCCGCGACCTTGGTATCGTGATGGCAAAGGGCGTGGTGCTGGGCGTGATCGGGTGCGTGACCATCCTGCCCAGTATGATCCTGCTGCTGGATAAGCCTTTGCAGAAGACCCGCCACAAGTCCCTGATCCCGGATATGAGCGGCTTCTCCAAGGGTGTGTGCAAGCGCTTCCCCGTGTTCCTCGTCATCTTCGCGCTGCTGATTGGCCCCGCCTACTACGGCTACAGCAAGACCAACAGCGAGGTCTATTACGACATGGGACAGTGCCTGCCGGAGGATATCGACTACGTCATCGCCAACTCCAAGCTGGCGGAGGACTTCGACATCTCCTCCACCCACATGCTGCTGATCGACGCCGACCTGCCCACCCGTGACGTACGGGACATGATCGACGAGATGGAGCAGGTGGACGGCGTGAAATACGTGCTGGGACTTGAAAGCGTGGTGGGCCCGCTGGTGCCGGAGGAAATTCTGCCGGACTCCGTTCGCTCTATGCTGGAGAACGACCAGTGGGAGCTGCTGCTCATTAACTCGGAATACAAGGTGGCCAGCGACGCGGTCAGCGACCAGCTGGACAGCCTGAACGCCATTTTGAAGAAATATGACGACACCGGCATGCTGATCGGCGAAGCGCCCTGCATGAAGGATATGATCGACACCACCGGCCACGACTTCCAGGTGGTCAACGCCGTGTCCATCGTGGCTATCTTCGTCATTATCGCGCTGGTGGAAAAGAGCCTGTCGCTTCCCTTTGTGCTGATCGCCGTCATTGAGCTGGCCGTGTTCATCAATCTGGGCCTGCCCCACTATCTGGGCCAGTCGCTGCCCTTCATCGCACCCATCTGCATCAGTACCATTCAGCTGGGCGCCACGGTGGACTACGCCATCCTGATGACCACCCGCTATAAATCCGAACGTCTGAACGGCAACGACCGCAAGGCCGCCGTGTACACCGCCCTGCGGACCTCCGCTCCGTCTGTCATCGTCAGCGGTCTGGGCCTGTTCGCCGCCACCTTCGGCGTGGCTGTGTACTCCAATATTGATATTGTCGCTTCCATGTGTATGCTGATGGCCCGCGGCGCTATCATCAGCGTGGTGCTGGTACTGCTGGTGCTGCCCGCACTGCTGATCCTGTGCGACGGCGTGATCTGCAAGACCACCCACGGCATGCGCCATCTTTCGGGAATGAAAAAACAGGAGGTAAGCTTATGAAAAAGAACAGGATCATCGCCATTGTGCTGGCTGTGGCGCTGGTAGGCAGTCTGGCAGGCGTGTCTGCCTTTGCCGCTTCCGGGAACACCCAGAGCACCCCTGCGGCGGACACCGCCGCCCAGAAGAAGGACGCGCAGGAGACCGCCGCCTCCCACACCAGCAGCGAGACCGTATACGTCATCGCCAACGCCGACGGCAGCGCCCAGAAGGTCATCGTCAGCCAGAAGTATGACGCGGACGATGCCAACGCCGCGCAGGAGGCCCAGTCCACCCTGACCGATCCCCAGAACGTGAAGGGCGACAACTGCTGGCAGGGCACCACCGACAAGGCGCTGCCCGTGACTGTGGCCATCACCTACACGCTGGACGGCAAGACCGTCACCGCCGAGGAGCTGGCGGGTAAAAGCGGCCACGTGACCATGCGGTTTGATTACACCAACACCCAGTATGAGACCAGGGCCATCGGCGGCAAACAGGAGAAAATTTATGTGCCCTTCGCCGTGCTGACCGGTGCGCTGCTGGACAGCGACCACTTCACCAATGTGAGCGTCACCAATGGCAAGTTGGTGGATGACGGCGACCACACTGTCGTGGTGGGCATGGCCTTCCCCGGATTGCAGGAAACGCTGGCGTTGGACACCGACACGCTGGAGATCCCCACCTATGTGGAGGTCGAAGCAGACGTGACCGGTTTCACGCTGGACACCACTCTGACGGTGGTCTCCAACTCCCTGCTGAACGACATGGACGATGACAAGCTGGACGACAGCGCACTGGATGATCTGTCCGCCGACATGGATAAGCTGACCGACGCCATGACCCAGCTGATGGACGGCTCCGATGAGCTGTATGACGGTCTGGATACCCTGCTGGACAGCTCCAAGGAGCTGTCTGACGGCGTGGGCAAGCTGACCAGCGGCCTGAAAAAGCTGGACTCCAACAGCGCCCAGCTGAACGCCGGCGCCGAGACCGTGTTCAACACGCTGCTGGACACCGTCAACACCCAGCTTCAGGCCAACGAAGAGCTGAAGGAAGCCGTGGGCAAGGAGCTGCCCACCCTGACCATCAGCAACTATTATGACGAGCTGAACGCGCTGATCCGTATTTTTGACAAGGACAACATTCGTGAAAAGGTAGATCAGACCCTCCGTGAGCAGGTAACCGCCGCTGTGGAAGCCAAGGACGCGGAATTCCGCGCCGGTGTTACCGCGGCGGTAAAGGCGTCCGTCACCGAGGAAGTCACCGCCGCCGTGGAAAAGCAGGTGCAGGAAACTTTGCGTCCCCAGGTGTGGGCCGGTGTGCTGCAGCAGGCCGGTATCACCCAGGCGCAGTATGACGCACTGCCGGAGGGTAATGAGACCAAGGCGCAGCTGGATGCCGCGCTGGAGTCCGCTTTGGCCCAGCAGATGGCCAGCGAAACCGTGCAGCAGCAGATCAGCGCTCTGGTGGAGCAGAACGTAGCCGCCCAGATGGAGACCGACAAGGTCAAGGCCATCATTGAGGAGAACGTCAAGGCCCAGAAGGCCCAGAAGGTGGAGGAAACGCTGGTCTCCCCCGAGATTCAGGCCAAGCGTCAGGAGGCGCTTGACAAGGCGCTGGGCAGCGCGGAATCCGCCGGCAGCCAGCTGCTGGCCGTGCGGCAGCAGCTGGACAGCTACAACGTGTTCTATCAGGGTCTGAAGTCCTACACCGCCGGTGTGGCGGAGGCCAAGGACGGCGCGGTGAAGCTGAACAGCAACATGCCCGACCTGATCGACGGCGTGAAGAAGCTGCGGGACGGCGCCGGTGAGCTGGCCGACGGCCTGAAGGAGCTGAACGAGGAGGGCATCCAGAAGCTGGTAGACGCATTCGACGGCGATCTGGAGCTGCTGAGCGACCGGCTGCGTGCCGCCCGTGATGTATCCCGGAGCTATCAGGGCTTCACCACCAGCAGCAGCGACGGCGTGAAGTTCATCTTCCGCACCGAGGCCATTGAGACCGAGGAATAACATACGTAAAAAGGATACTCGCCTGATGGGGCGGGTATCCTTTTTTACATGCAGCGGCCGATGCCCGCAACAAAACTGTCATTGCGAGCCAGTGCTCACACTGGCGTGGGGAGGAGAGCCGTGCGCCGCCAGTGGCAGATGAAGCACGGCGAACGAGTGGCAGCGGTGTGGGAATCC
>URKW01000051.1 GCA_900548615.1 uncultured Eubacteriales bacterium
GCAGGTTTAAGTTGTCCTTTTGGGTACTTTTGGGACAACGGCCAAAAGTACCTCGCGCTCGAAAGCGCGAAACATTTTTATCTAACGATCAAGCTCTCCCGCTCGGCGCCCACGGACACATAGCCGATGTGGCAGCCGATGGCCTGCTCCACGTACTCCACGTACTCACGGGCGGCCTGAGGCAGCTCCTCCCACGTCCGTGCGCCGGAAATGTCGCACAGCCAGCCGGGACGGTACTCCATCACAGGCTTGGCCTTTTCCAGCAGGGCGGGGAAGGGGAACTCGCGGGTGATCTGGCCGTCGATCTCATAGGCGGCGCAGACGGGGATCTCGGTCATATAGCTGAGGATATCCAGCTTGGTCAGGGCGATATTCGTCGCGCCCTGCACCTCTACGCCGTAGCGGGTGGCTACCAGATCGATGGGGCCTACCCGGCGGGCACGGCCGGTCTTGGCGCCGTATTCGGCGCCCACCTCGCGGAGCTTCTCCGCGTCGGGGCCGAACCACTCGCAGGTGAAGGGGCCTTCGCCCACGCAGGAGGAATAGGCCTTCACCACGCCCACCACCTGGTCGATCCTGGCCGTGGGCAGTCCCGCGCCTACAGGGGCGTAGGCAGCGATGGTGTTGGAGGAGGTGGTGTAGGGATAGATGCCGTAGTCCAGATCACGCAGCGCACCCAGCTGCCCCTCGAACAGGATGGACTTGCCCTCCTCCTGGGCCTTGCGGAGATAGCGGCCGGTGTCGGCCACATAGGGGCGCACCTGCGCGGCGTAGGTGTCCAGCCACGCCGTCAGTTCCTCCATGGTATAGCCCTTTGCGCCGTAGACCTTCTGGAGGATCAGGTTTTTCCACTCCAGCAGATCCTGCAAATGGGCCTTCAGGTGGTCGGGATACAGCAGCTCACCGGCCTGAACGGTCTTTTTCTGGTACTTGTCGGAATAGAACGGAGCGATGCCCTGCTTGGTGGAGCCGTACATCTTGTCCTTCAGGCGGGCCTCCTCCAGCGCGTCCTGCTCCCGGTGCCACGGCAGCAGCAGGGAAGCCCGATGGCTGACCATCAGATTCTCCGGAGAGATGCTGACGCCTGCGGCGCGGAGCGTCTCCATCTCCTGCACCAGATTTTCGCAGTCCAGCGCCACGCCGTTGCCCAGAATGTTCATCACGCCGCCGCGGAAAATGCCGGAGGGCAGCAGGTGCAGGGCAAATTTGCCCATGTCGTTGATGACGGTGTGGCCCGCGTTGCCGCCGCCCTGATACCGTACCACTACGTCATATTGCTCCGTCAGGTAGTCCACCATGCGGCCCTTACCCTCGTCGCCCCAGTTGATGCCTACGATCGCGCAATTCGCCATTGTTCGCTGCCTCCTATTATATAATGTGTGCTCAAAATAAACAACGGCTTATTATAGCCACATTGAACTGATAAGTAAAGTATCCATTTGGTATATTTAAAATAAATTATACTTATGACAAATTTGCCGCTTCTGCAACAAAATCTTGCCATATCCGCCGGTATGTGCTATGCTGTATACTGTATTGGTATCGAAAGGGGGGGAGCGCCATGGCGTCGCTGGCGGAAAAGCGGCTTTTTTTGCTGGACATGGACGGCACCCTCTATCTGGACGACTTTCTTTTCGACAAGGTGCCGGAGTTCCTCTCCCTCATCCGCCGACAGGGCGGACGGTACCTGTTTCTCACCAACAACTCCTCCCGGGGCGTGGAGGGCTACGTCGCCAAGATGCGCCGTCTCGGCATCGAGACCACGCCGGAGGACTACCTTACCTCCGCCGACGCAGCCCAGCACACGCTGCTGACGGAGTTTCCGGGGCAGAGGTGCTACGTCTCCGGCACAGCATCGCTGAAGGCCCAGCTGGCCGGGGCTGGCGTTCCCATCACGGACGCCCTGTCCGACGATATCGCGGTGCTCCTCAGCGGGTTTGACACGGAGCTGACCTTTCAAAAGCTGGAGGACAGCTGCATTCTCCTGAATCGGGGTGTGCCATGGCTGGCTACCAACCCGGATTGGGTGTGCCCCACGTGGTACGGCTCGGTGCCGGACTGCGGCAGCGTGTGCGAAATGCTGACACGGGCCACGGGGCGGAAGCCCCGCTTTCTGGGCAAGCCCCAGCCGGAGATGGTACATCTGGCGCTGCGGCGCACCGGTTTTGACCCCCGGCAGGCGGTCATCATCGGCGACCGGCTCTATACCGACGTGGCCTGCGGCGTCAACGCCGGGATTGACAGCATCTTCGTTCTCAGCGGAGAGGGTGTCATGGGCGACATTGTGAAATACCGCGTTAACCCCACGTGGGTGTACGACAATATCGCGCAGATATATCAACAACTGAAGGAGAACCGCGTATGAAGCTGAACTACAAACGCACCATTCTGGTGGGCTTTGCCTTTTTCCTGATCTGCGCCTTCTGGCAGGCCTATGACAACACCATTCCCCTGATTCTGACCAACAAATTCGGCATGAGCCAGACCTGGTCGGGCATCATCATGGCGGCGGACAATGTGCTGGCGCTGTTTATGCTGCCGCTGTTCGGCGCGATTTCCGATAAATGCAGCCACAAAAAGGGACGGCGTACGCCCTTTATCGTGATGGGTACGCTGATCGCCGCCGTGGCGCTGATCTGTCTCAGCTTTATCGACAACGCCCAGCTGAAGCATCTGGGCGACGCCGCACGGATCGACGATCCCGCCGCCCTGTCCGCCATCTATGAAAGTCAGGCGGACGAGCAGCTGATTACCCCTCACGGGGAGAGGTTCGTGCTGTCGGAGAAGTTCACGGAGGAGGAATTCACCGCCATCCGCAGCCAGCTCACCGACGAGAGCGGCAAGACCGTCACCAATCCCGACTACACCAACTACGTGACCCCGGCCCGGCAGGCCTACGCCTGGCATGTGACGGCGGCGCATCCCGCCACGCTGGGGTTCTTCATCGCTGTGCTGCTGGTGATTCTGGTAGCCATGGCCACCTTCCGCTCTCCGGCGGTGGCGCTGATGCCGGACGTGACCATGAAGCCGCTGCGCTCCAAGGCCAACGCCGTCATCAACCTGATGGGCAGCGCCGGCGGTATTCTGGTGCTGGCGCTGGGCATGGCGTTCGCCACCGCGTCGGTACACAACGCACTGATGAGCTACACCGCCTATTTCGCGGTGATCGCCGCCATTATGCTGGCGGCGCTGGTGATCTTCATTCTCACCGTGCGCGAGGTGGAGTGGGCCCAGCAGATGCAGCGCGACAGCGTGGAATACGGTGTGGAGGACACGGCGGAGGACGGCGCGTCCCCGCAGGAGGAGCGGAAGCTGACCCGCGGCGAGGTGAAGTCCCTCATTTTCATTCTGCTGAGTATCGTGCTGTGGTTCTTCGGCTATAATGCCGTCACCAGCAAGTACTCCGTGTACGCCAGCAACATCCTGCATAAAGACTATAACCTGACCCTCATCATCGCTCAGGCGGCGGCCATCGTGGCCTATCTGCCGGTGGGTGTGATCTCCAGCAGGGTGGGCCGCAAGCGGGCCATTCAGACGGGCGTTATCCTACTGACCGTGGCCTTCGGCGTGGCGGGCTTCCTCCACGCGGAGAGCCCCACGCTGCTGATGAACGCCATGTTCGCCCTGGCGGGCATCGCGTGGGCCACCATCAACGTGAACTCCTTCCCCATGGTGGTGGAGCTGTCCAGCGGCGGCAGCGTGGGCAAGTACACCGGCTTTTACTACACCGCCTCCATGGCGGCGCAGGTGGCCACCCCCATGCTGTCCGGCCTTTTGATGGACAAGTGGGGTATGCGGGTGCTGTTCCCCTATGCCACGGTGTTCGTGGCGCTGGCCTTTGCCACCATGCTGATGGTGCACCACGGCGACAGCAAGCCCCAGATGAAGCTGGGACTGGAAGCATTACAAGATTCGGAGATGGATTGATATGACACTGATTTGGATCCTTTTGGGCATTGTTGTCCTGATTTTTCTGCTGTATCTTCTGTGCCTGCGGTGTGACCGCCGCCGGGACTGGAAGAAGCTCCGGGGCTGGCGCTATGCCCACCGGGGCTTCCACGACAAGCCCCGCATTCCGGAGAACTCCCTCCCCGCCTTCAAGCGGGCGGTGCAGTGCGGCTTCGGCGCGGAGCTGGACGTGCATCTGATGAAGGACGGCCATCTGGCGGTGATCCACGACGCATCCCTGAAGCGCACGGCAGGCGCGGATGTGCTGGTGGAGGATCTGACGGCGGAGGAGCTGCGGCAGTACACGCTGGAGGGCACCGAGTACCACATCCCGCTGCTGGAGGAGGTGCTGCCCATCTTTGCCGGAAAAGCGCCGCTGATCGTGGAGCTGAAGGCGGAGCGGGGCAATGCCGAAGCGCTGGCGGCGGCTGCCTGCAAGCTGCTGGACAAGTACAAGGTGGACTACTGCGTGGAGTCCTTTGACCCCCGGTGTCTCATGTGGCTGTGGCAGAACCGGCCCGACGTGGTGCGGGGACAGCTCAGCGAGAACTTTGCCCGCCACGGCGACGGGAAAGACCTGCCCGGCGCGGTGCGCTGGGTGCTGAGCAATCTGCTGCTGAACTGCCGCACACGGCCCGCCTTCATCGCCTACCGGTTCGAGGATCGGGACAGCCTGTCGCTGAAGCTGTGCCGCAGCCTGTACGGCGCGCAGGAGTTCAGCTGGACCATCCGCAGCAGGGAGGACATGGCCGCCGCCGAGGAAGCCGGCGCACTGGTCATTTTTGAACGCTTCGACCCAAGGGAGGGCAACAAATGAGAGTCATCACCGGAACGGCACGGGGCCGCCGGCTGAAGGAGCTGGAGGGCATGGAGACCCGTCCCACCACCGACAAGGTAAAGGAGAGCCTGTTCTCCATCATCCAGTTTGATATCGAGGGGCGGCGGGTGCTGGACCTGTTCGCCGGCACCGGCCAGCTGGGCATCGAGGCCCTGAGCCGCGGCGCAAAGCAGTGCGTGTTCATCGACCAGCGCAACGACGCGGTGAAGCTGATCCGGGAGAATTTACAGGTCTGCGGCCTGACGGACAGCGCCGTTGTCCGCAGCGGCGATGCCATGGCCTATCTGAAAAGCGGCGAAAAGTTCGACCTGATCTTTCTCGATCCCCCCTACGCCTCCGGCCTGCTGGTCAAGGCGCTGGAGGATATTGCGGCATTTGACATTTGCCGCGAACATGGTATAATTGTGGCGGAAAGCGCCGTGGAGACGGAATTGCCGGCGCTTGCGCCCCCTTATTCGCTGTATCGTCAGTACCGGTATGGCAAGATCAAGCTGAGCGTCTATCACCGCAGCGGAAACGAGGACACCCTATGAAGATCGCCATCTATCCCGGCAGCTTTGACCCCATCACACTGGGTCATCTGGACATTCTCAGCCGGGCCGCCCGGTGCTTTGACAAGGTTTACATGTGCGTCATGGTCAACTGCGAGAAGAAGCAGCCCATGTTTTCTCAGGAGAAGCGGCTGGAGCTGATCCGCCGCTCCATCGCCCATATCCCCAATGCCGAGGCGGAGCTGTTCTCCGGCCTGCTGGCGGATTACGCTCGCCAGAAAAACGCCCACATCATCGTCAAGGGCGTGCGGAATATCACGGATTTTGATTCCGAAATGCAGATGGCCCGGATCAACCAGGGCATCGAGCCGGAGCTGGAGACGCTGCTGCTGCCCGCCCGCGCGGAGTTCGAGCATTTCAGCTCCACCATGGCCCGTGAGATGATCCGCTACGGCCAGCCCCTTACCAAATATGTACCCGCTCCGGTGGCGGAGGAATTGATGAAAGGATGTGACCACTGACATGGAGGAAAAGGACGTACAGCGATTGATCGACATGCTGTATAACATGATCGACGAGGCGAAAAGCGCCGCCTTCAGCGCCGAAAAATGCACCATCAACCGGGACGAGGCCCTGGATATTCTGGACGAGATGCGCTCCAAGCTGCCGCTGGAGCTGAAAAAGGCCAAGGAGCTGATCGCCGCCCGCAACGACTATGTGGCCGGCGCCAAGAAGGAAGTGGAAAAGATGATGCGTCAGGCGGAGCTGGACGCCAAGACCATCGTTTCCGAGAGCGAGGTCATTCAGCAGGCCCGCCAGAAGAGCGCCGATATCATCCACCGGGCCGAGGAGCGCAGCCGCGAGCTGTACCGCGTGGCCAACACCTATACCGAGGATGCCCTGCGCCGCACGGAGGAGGCCATTCAGGCCGCCTTGTCCGAGGTGCAGACCTCCCGTTCCCAGTTCCGCTCCGCCTCGCAGGAGCAGATGCAGGCCGCCCAGGATCACCTGAAGCAGCAGGAGACCCCGCCCCAGAAGCCTGCTGAGAATAAGTAAACCAAGCCGCAAGCGCTGCCCGTCGGGCAGCGCTTTTTTCGGGGCATGGCAACATATTCGTAGGGGCGGACGACTCTGTCCGCCCCTACAACCGTTTTCCGTAACCCATCCGTCCACCGGGCGGGGCGATGTGGGCATCGCACCCTACGCAATCAACCAACGTAGCCGTCCGTAAACGGTGGCGGCATGTGGTCACCCCGCCCTACGGAGGAAACCGCCCCTGTACCCTATTGTGAAAAACAACGACAATTCCGCATGAAATTTCTGCGTTTTGCACAAAAGTACTTATCTTGTAGGAACGAAAATCCAAGACACAAGATATTGTGTCTTGGATTTTTTCAACGTTTCAGAAGTGAAACGTGCGTTTTATTCTGTCTCCGCTCTCAGGAAAATGCTGGAAAAACCACCGTGGAACCCTTGCCGCGACAGGGAAATTTCTCCTTGCAATCCTCTGCCGTTTTGGGTATACTGAAAAACACGGTGGGGAATTGTGGTGAGATTATCCACATAGGTGGTGCAAAATCCCACACTCGCCCACAGAATGACCATGGGGTGGTGAAAACATGACAGGCCAATATGCGCATAACATTGACGCCAAGGGCCGTCTGTTTATCCCCTCCAAGCTGCGGGAAGAGCTGGGCGATGTCTTTTACGTGACCGTCGGGCAGGATGGCTGCCTGTCTGTCCACTCCGACCAGAGCTGGCAGGAACTGCGGGACAAGCTGCGGGACACCTCCTACACCGAGACCAAGACCCTGCGCACCATGAGTGCCCTGGCCACCCGGTGCGAGCCGGACGCCCAGGGTCGTATCCTGTTACCCCAACGGCTGCGGCAGTATGCCCAGCTGGAAAAGGAAGTCATCATCATCGGCGTATTTGACCGGGCGGAGATCTGGAACGCCCAGCGCTGGACGGAGATCGAAGAGGAAGCCCTCAGCAGCGGTTCGCTGGAGAAGGCTATGCAGAGAATGGGGCTGTGACCATGGAACTACACCACAATGTACAGGAGGATCTCTCCTATGGACACCGCCCGGTGCTGCTGGAGGAATGTCTGGACGCGCTCTGCATCCGGCCCGACGGCGTGTACGTGGACGGTACGCTGGGCCGGGCGGGCCACTCGCTGGAGATCGCCCGCCGCCTGACCACCGGCCGTCTCATCGGCATCGACCGGGACGAAACGGCCATCACCGCCGCCAGGGAGCGGCTGCGTGATTATCTGGATCATGTGACGCTGGTGCACAGCAACTTTGACCGTATCGGCGAGATATTGGAGGAGCTGAACATCTCCGGCGTGGACGGCATGCTGTTCGATCTGGGCGTGTCCTCCCCCCAGTTGGACGACGCTCAGCGGGGCTTCAGCTATATGCACGACGCGCCGCTGGACATGCGGATGGATCGCACGGCGGCGCTGGACGCCCGTCAGGTGGTGAACCAATGGTCCTATGAGGAGCTGCGCCGCATCCTGTACGACTTCGGCGAGGAGCGCTACGCGCCCGCCATCGCAAAGGGCATCTGCCGGGCAAGAGAGACCGCTCCCATCGAGACGACGCTTCAGCTGGTGGACGTCATCAAGTCCGCCATGCCGCCACAGGCGCTGCGGGAGAAGCAGCACCCCGCCAAGCGGAGCTTTCAGGCCATCCGCATCGCCGTCAACGGCGAGCTGGACGCCCTGCCTCCCATGCTGAACGCCGGATGCGAGCACCTGAACGTGGGCGGACGGCTGGCGGTGATCTCCTTCCACTCACTGGAGGATCGCATCATCAAGAAAACCATGCAGGAGCTGGCTACCGGCTGTACCTGTCCTCCCAACTTCCCCGTGTGCGTATGCGGGAAGAAGCCGAAAATGAAATTGATCTCCCGCAAGCCCATTGTACCGGGCGAAGCGGAGCTGACGGAAAATCCCCGTGCACGCAGCGCCAAGCTGCGCGTGGCGGAGAAGCTGTGACAGTCACTGTCATTGCGCGTGAAAGCTACAAAAGAAAGGAAGTATTCCCATGACGGACGAACGCCGCCGCAATATCAAAATGGTATATGGCTCGCTGGCCTATGATCTGGACACGCTGGCACGGGAGCGGCAGCTGGAGGAAGCCGGCGAAATGCCCCAGCGCACCGCTCAGCCGGAGCGCCAGCCCCAGCCCCAGACCCGCCGTCGTCCGCAGGCACAGGCCAAGGCCCGTCCCTCCGCGCTGACCGTGGGTGGCATCGCGGCAGTGTGCGCACTGGTGATGGTGCTGCTGCTGGGCTATGTGCAGCTGACCGCCGTGTCCAACAACGTGTCCACCATCAAGAAGGAACTGGCTACGCTGGAGGACGAGCACGTGGCGCTGCTGACGGAATACGAAAAGACCTTCGATCTGGCCACTATCAAGGCTGCCGCCGAGGAGGCCGGTATGTCCAAGCCCTCTGCCGGACAGATCCAGTACATCGACCTGAGCGGCGCGGACTCCGCCGTGGTGTACGGCGACGAGCCGGGCGTGGTGGAGAAGGCCGCTTCCTCGCTGAAGGAGGGGGCGCTGTCCCTGTGGGAATATTTCAGCTAAGTTCCCCGTATAATGACGCGAACAGCAAGGAGTAAGAAGCCGATTTCTTGCTCCTTGCTTTGGCCTTTCCATAAAGGAGTCTTACTATGCCGCAAAATTTCCCCACCAACCGCCAGAATCCCAACCGGAAGGACGAATCCATCCGCCGGGCCAACCGGGTCATCCAGACCCGCACCTTCGTGCTGATGCTCATTATGGGGATCGGCATGTTCTTCCTGCTGTTTTTCAAGCTGTATAACCTGCAAATCACCCGGCACGAGGAGCTGCAGGCCAAAGCCGTCAGCCAGCAGACCCGCAGCAGCGTGGTCACCGCCAGCCGCGGCGCCATCTACGACGCATCCGGCAATATTCTGGCCATCTCCTCCACGGCGGAGACCATTTTCCTCTCGCCCAAGGAGATTAACGACGCCCTGAACGACGAGGAGAACCCCGTGGCATGGACGAAGGAAGTCCTTGCCGCCGCGCTGGCGAAAATTCTGGATGTCAGCGAGGAGGGCATCCTGAAAAAGATGGCCCGCACCGACTCCATGTACGAGGTGCTGAAGTTCCGCGTGGAGGAGGACATTGCCGATCAGGTGCGGCAGTACATCAACGACAATAAGGTCAAGGGCGTGTACCTGACCACCGACGCCAAGCGGTACTACCCCTACGGCGATCTGGCCGCCCAGGTCATCGGCTTCGTAGGCGTGGACTACACGGGTCTGTTCGGCCTTGAGGCGGAGTATGACAAGGAATTGCAGGGCCAGTCCGGCCTTGTGGTGACGGCCAAGGCCAACCAGCAGAACGACCTGCTGTACGAGTACTCCCAGTACTTTGACCCGGAGAACGGCGACGAGCTGCAGGTGACGCTGGAGGCCACCGTGCAGTACTATCTGGAAAAGGGCATGAAGGACATGTGCGACGCCTACTCGCCCGCCAACGGCGCCACCGGCATCGTGCTGGACGTGCGCAACGGCGGCATTCTTGCCATGGCGTCCTTTCCCAACTACGACCTGAACGACTACGCCACCGTCACCGACAAGACGCTGCTGGAGCAGATGGAGCGGGGCGAGCTGGACGAGGAGGGCGCTCAGCAGAAGCAATGGCGCAACAAGGCGCTGAACGACACCTATGAGCCCGGCTCCACCTTCAAGATCCTCACCCTGTCGGCGGCGCTGGAGGAGGGACTGATCGACAAGACCACCTCCGTCAATTGCAGCGGCTCGGTGAACATCTCCGGCCACACCATCCACTGCTCCAACAAGGCGGGCCACGGCCTGCAGAATCTGGAGCAGACCGTGGGGAACTCCTGCAACCCTGCCTTTATCTCCTACGGCCTGAAGCTGGGCACGGAGAAGTTCTATCAGTACATGCGCTCCTTCGGCATCATGTCCGCCACCGGCGTGGATCTGGGCGGCGAGGCCACCGGCGTGTTTGCCGCCGACGCCAACTTTACCCAGCTGGATCTGGCCTGCTACGCCTTCGGTCAGAACTTCACCGTCACTCCGCTGGCACTGATCGCGGCCCAGGCCGCCTGCGTCAACGGCGGATATCTCTATACCCCCCATTTCGCCCAGCAGATTACCGACAGCGACGGCAACGTGATCTGGCAGCATGACGATACCCCGGTGCGGCAGGTCATCAGCGAGGAGACCTCCGCCACCGTGCGGGAATGTCTGGAATACGTGGTGGCCAGCGGCACCGGCAAAAACGGTCAGGTGGCGGGCTACCGCATCGGCGGCAAGACCGGTACGGCCGATAAGGGCCAGTCCGGCGACGTGGTGGTGTCCTTCCTGTGCTTCGCCCCGGCGGACGATCCCCAGATCATGATGCTCATCACCATGGATACCCCCAGCCGCTCCACCGGCACCTACGTGTCCGGCGGCAACATGGTGGCGCCCTATTCCAGCGCCATCATGGCGGAGATCCTGCCCTATCTGGGCATCGAGCCCAGCTACAGCGCCGAGGAGCTGATGGGCGTGGACACCACCGTGCCCAACGTCATCGGCATGTCGGTGGAGGAGGCCAAGGATCGCCTGAAGGAGCGCGGCTTCGCCTGCAAGGTGGAGGGCGACGGCGAGACCATCACCGACCAGACCCCCGTGGGCGGTGCCATCATTCCCGGCAAATCCACGGTGGTGCTGTATGCCGGAGCCGAGAAACCGGATAAGATGTGTACGGTACCCTCTCTGGTGGGACGTACCGCCGCCGAGGCCAACACCGCCGCCACCAACGCCGGACTGCTGATCCGCTTCACCGGCACCACCAGCTCGGAGTCCAACACGGTGCTGGTGTTCAGTCAGGAGCTGGAGGCCGGTACAGAGGTGCCTGCCGGAACGGTCATCACCGTGCGGCTGGGCGATACCACCGTGCGGGACTGATTGCCGCAGATTTTGCCATATAACAGGGCATATAATCCCATTTTATTTGCGTTTTCTGCCTGCTATACTGGAAAGTGGGCCATATCGCCCAAAACAAGAGCAAAGGAGACGATCCTATGAAACTGAAAGATGTGATAAAAGGACTGGAGATCCTGTCCGCCACCGCCGATAGGGAGCAGGAGATCACCGGCGTCAGCTACGATTCCCGCACCACCGCGCCCGGCGATGTGTTCGTCGCCATCAGCGGCGAGGCGGTGGACGGCCACCGCTTCATCCCCATGGCAGCGGAAAAGGGCGCGGCCTGCGTGGTGTGCGAGCATGTACCGGAGGGGGATATCCCCTACGTGCAGGTGGCAAGCTCCCGCAAGGCGCTGGCCCTGATGGCGGGCAACTGGTTCGACCATCCCGCCAAAGAGATGACCATGATCGGCGTCACCGGCACCAGCGGCAAGACTACCTCCACCTACCTCATCAAGAGCATTCTGGAGCAGAAGGCCGGGGCCAAGGTGGGGCTGGTGGGCACCATCCAGAACATGATCGGCGATCAGGTGCTGCATACCGAGCGCACCACGCCGGAGTCCTTCGAGCTGCACCGCCTGTTCCGCCAGATGTCCGACGCCGGCTGCACCCACGTGGTGATGGAGGTGTCCTCCCACGCGCTGGCACTGGATCGGGTGTACGGCATCCGCTTCGCCGTGGGCATCTTCACCAATCTCAGTCAGGATCATCTGGACTTCCACCACACCATGGAGGCCTACTGCGACGCCAAGGCCATCCTCTTTGACCGCTGCGACGTGGCCATCTACAACGCCGACGACCTGTGGCACGAGAGAATGCTGGCCCACTGCCCCTGCCGCACCTTCAGCTACAGCGCCAAGGGCGACGCCGACCTGTCCGCCAAGAACATCCGGCTCCACGCCGGCAGCGTGGAGTACGACGCCCAGGCGGATACCGAGTGGGCCCACGTCCACGTGGGCATACCCGCCATCTTTACCGTATATAATACGTTGGATGCCATCTCCGCCTGCTGGAATCTGGGCGTGTCCATCGAGGACTGCGCCGACGCGCTGGCGAAGAACCACGGCGTCAAGGGCCGCATGGAGATCATCCCCACCCCCGGCAAGAGCTTCACCATCCTCAACGACTATGCCCACAAGCCTGACGCGCTGGAGAACGTGCTGTCCTCCGTGCGGGGCTTCGCCAAGGGCCGCACCGTGGTGGTGTTCGGCTGCGGCGGCGACCGCGACCGCACCAAGCGTCCCGTTATGGGCGAGATCGCGGCGCGGCTGGCGGATTTCACCATCGTCACCTCCGACAATCCCCGCACCGAGGAGCCCATGGCCATCATCGACGATATCCTGGCCGGGATGAAGGGCTGCACCGCCTACGCCGTGGAGCCGGATCGGGTGAAGGCCATCCACTACGCCATGGATCATGCCCAGCCGGGCGATGTGATCGTGCTGGCGGGCAAGGGACACGAGGACTATCAGGAGATCAACCACCAGCACTTCCCCATGGATGAGCGGGTGATCGTGGCCCAGCACCTGAAGGAAATGTAAACCAGAGAAAACGCCCCTTTACGGGGCAAAAGAAAGAGAGTCGTTCACATGGAAATTATTCTGGCTGCCATCGTCAGCTTCGTTGTCACCGCCGTGGTGGGCAAGTTTCTCATTCCCGCCCTCGTCCGTCTGAAGGCGGGCCAGAGCATCAAGGAGATCGGCCCCAAGTGGCACATGTCCAAGCAGGGCACTCCCACCATGGGCGGACTGATGTTCATTATCGGTATCGGCGTGGCCATCGTCATCTGCGGGTGGCGGGGCATGCTGGAGGGCAGCTTCCAGCACCTGTATGTGTACCTGTTCGCGCTGGTATTCGGCGGCATCGGCTATATCGACGACTACCAGAAGGTGAAGCATCACCAGAACACCGGCCTGACCGCGCCCCAGAAGTTCATTTTACAGCTGGCGGCGGCGGTGGCGTTCCTGTGCCTGATGCGGTACGAGGGAATGCTGAGCCCCAACCTGTATATTCCCTTTTTCAACACGTATGTTGTGTTAAGCTGGGGTGTGTATCTGGTGTTCGCCGCCTTCGTCATCGTGGGCACCGTCAACGCCGTCAACATCACCGACGGGATCGACGGCCTGTCCAGCAGCGTCACGCTGCCGGTGGCAGCCTTCTTCGCGTGGGAGGGCTGCGGCTATATGCCCCAGTATCTGGTGCTGGCGGCGCTGCCGGTGTATTACGGACAGCTGAGTCTGTTCAGCGCGGCGCTGTTCGGGGGTCTGGTGGGCTTTCTGCTGTATAACCACTATCCCGCCAAGGTGTTCATGGGCGACACCGGCTCCCTGTTTCTGGGCGGCGCGGTGGCGGCGCTGGCTTTTGCCTACGACATGCCGCTGGTGCTGATTTTGGTGGGCTTCGTCTACATCTGCGAAACGCTGTCCGATATCATTCAGGTGAGCTACTTCAAGCTGACACACGGCAAGCGTGTGTTCAAGATGGCGCCGCTGCACCATCACTTCGAGATGTGTGGCTGGAGCGAGAAAAAGGTGGTGGCGGTGTTCGCCACGGTGAGCCTGC
Organism: uncultured Eubacteriales bacterium; assembly: GCA_900548615.1. Taxonomy (GTDB): domain Bacteria; phylum Bacillota; class Clostridia; order Oscillospirales; family Oscillospiraceae; genus Vescimonas. Next base: position 13,814 of record URKW01000051.1, read on the forward strand.
TGTTCTGCCTGCTGGCCGTTGTGGCGGTGCAGGGAAGATTTTTGGCAATGTAAGCTGGCATGAAATCTGACGATTTCATTGCCAAAAGAATTGCGGCCGACTGCGCGCGTCCTTCGGACACACTGGCGGCCGAGGAGAATTTTTCCGACATACACGCCACCGGAAAAATAATTTGAATGTTTCGCGGCGTCCACGCCGCGAACTCTGCGAGGCTTTCGGGGCGGTGTAGGCATCGCCCCCTACGAAGCAACCAACGTACCCGTCCGTATGACGGCGGCCTGAGGGCAGGCCGCCCTACGCACCGGCCACCGATAGAACTTCGTAGGGCGGGGTGCCCTCATCCCGCCGCACGATAATGCACCGCACCAAAAGGCCCCCTTGTGTAAAGGGGGCTGTCACCGAAGGTGACTGGGGGATTGTTGATTACCTGACAACCCCTCCGGCGCTTCGCGCCACCTCCCCTTACACAGGGGAGGCTTTGAATCCCACCCCCAACACCCCACACAGAAAGGAGGAACGTCCCATGACCCAACGTCCCAAGCAGCCTCCCGTCAAGCATGCGGAGAAAATGCGCCGCAAGTCCATCGAGCAGAAGCATTTGCAGGCCGCCAAGGGCGGACGCATCGACGTTCCCTTCCTGCTGCTGGTGCTGCTGCTGACGATCATCGGCCTTGTGATGCTGTTTTCCGCCAGCTTTCCATCCGCCTACTACGAAACCGGAACCCCCACCTACTACTTCAAGCGGCAGGCCATTTACGCCGCCGTGGGTCTGGCGGGTCTGGCGCTTGCCGCCCGGTTCAACTATCAGCGCTGGCGCGGCGCGTCCCGACTCTTGCTGATCCTCTCGCTCTTTCTGCTGATGCTGGTCATCATTCCCGGTATCGGCATCAAACACAACAACGCCCGCCGCTGGCTGGGCATCGACGGTGTCTTTACCTTCCAGCCCTCGGAGATCGCCAAGCTGGCGGTCATCGTCTATTTTGCCGACAGCATCTCCAAAAAGCGGGAGAAAATGCTGCAATGGCGGGAGGGCATTGTGCCCTATGCCGTGATTCTTGGTGTTTTTTCCATCCTGATGATGCTGGAGCCCCACCTGTCCGGTACGATCCTCATCGTGGGCACCGGCGCTATCATGATGGCGGTGGGCGGCATGCAGCGGTGGCTCATCGGCGCGGGCGTCGGCGGCGTGGCCGCCGTGGCGGTGCTGTTCGTCAAGCTGGTGGAGAAGGGCGTCATATCCTACGGCGCCAGCCGTATCGCCATGTGGCACGACCCATGGCTGGACACCAGCAAGGACGGCTACCAGATGGTGCAGAGCCTGATCGCCATCGGCTCCGGCGGTCTGCTGGGTCTGGGCTTTGGCAAGGGACGGCAGAAGTTCATGTATCTGCCGGAGGAGCACAACGACTTTATTTTCGCCATCGTATGCGAGGAGCTGGGGCTGGTGGGCGCCTGCATCATCATGCTGATCTTCGCCATGCTGCTGGTGCGGGGCTTCTGGATCGCTCTCCACGCCCGTGACCGGTTCGGCACGCTGCTGGTGGTGGGCATCATGACCCAGCTGGGTTTGCAGGTGTTCCTGAATATCGCCGTGGTGTCGGGCCTTGTGCCGGCCACCGGCATTTCGCTGCCCTTCTTCAGCTACGGCGGCACGGCATTGGCCTTGCAGCTGGGCGAAATGGGCATTGTCCTCAGCGTTTCCCGGCAGATACCCGCCCCGCGCAACGGGTAGCGACTGTTATTGGTGTGGCAACCCGCTTCCAAAGCCTCCCCTGTGTAAGGGGAGGTGTCAACGCAAAGCGTTGACGGAGGGGTTGTCTATTACGGAGACAATCCCCCAGTCAGCTTCGCTGACAGCCCCCTTTACACAAGGGGGTCAAGTATAGATGCGCGGCTCTCTCCCTCGCAATGACACCCAAGGAGCGAAAGCGCGTACTGACCCATCCCTCCCCAAAGGAGCTGTTTGCTATGAATGTGATCTTTACCTGCGGCGGCACCGCCGGACATGTGAATCCGGCGCTGGCGCTGGCAGGCTATCTGCGGGAAAAAGACCCCGCCGCCCGCGTGCTGTTCGTGGGCACCCCCAACGGCATGGAGCGGGGCCTGATCGAAAAGGCGGGCTATGACTTTGCCGCCGTGGAGGTCAGCAACTTCCACCGCTCCCTGTCGCCCAAGGCGCTGCGCCACAATTTCAAGACCGCCAAGACCCTGATGACCTCCCGCCGTGAGGCGGACGCCATCATTCGCGCCTTCCAGCCGGATCTGGTGGTGGGCACCGGCGGCTACGCCTTCCATGGGCCTTATGAGCACATCACCGTGGAGGGGATGGAGA
>URKW01000052.1 GCA_900548615.1 uncultured Eubacteriales bacterium
GATGCTACGGCGGCATAGCCGCCGAGATCGGATGCTAAAAATATGCCACTGGCATATTTTCTTAACGCACCGACTCCCTCTGTCATGACCTGCGGTCATGACACCTCCCTCACAGAGAGAGGCAGTAAAAGGAGGATTGCTACGACCAGTCTTTGGGCTGATCCCGCAATGACATTTCCTATTTAATATAAGGAACTGCTTTTATGAAACGATTTCTTTCCAAAAACGGAATATGGCTGCTGGCCGGTGTGGCGGTGGTGGTGGTCGTGCTGTGCATCATCTCCGCCGTCAGCTCCGGCACGCCCTTTTTGCGCAACGCAGCCGGCGTGATCGCCTCACCCTTCCGGGCGGCAGGCTCCGCCGTGGCGGGCTGGTTCGGCGGCATCGGCGACCACTTTGACAAGGTGGCCGACCTGCAGCAGGAGAACGACGATCTCCGGGCGCAGGTGGCCGATCTGGAGCGGCAGCTGCGTCAGGCCCAGAAGGACAGCGAGGAAAACCAGCGCCTTCGTGACCTGCTGGAGCTGCAAAGCCAGCGGCGCGACCTGAAAACCGTGTCCGCCCGCGTCACGGAGCGCTCCGTCAGCAACTGGGCCAGCACCCTGACCCTGACGCGGGGCACTTCCGCCGGAGTGGCTATTGGCGACTGCGCCATTGACGAATACGGCAATCTGGTGGGCGTGGTGACGGATGCCGGGCTGAACTGGTGCGCCGTGACCACCATTCTGGACACCACCAGCTCCATCGGCGCCACCGTGTTCCGCACGGAACAGGTGGCGGTGGCCCAGGGACAGCTGGGCCTGATGAGCGAGGGACAGCTGGCGCTGACCTATGTGGACGAGCCGGACAAGCTGATCGCAGGTGATCTGGTGGTCACGTCCGGTCTGGGCGGCTACTACCCCTCCGGACTGCCCATCGGCACGGTGACAGAGCTGCGCACCGACACCGGCGGTCTGACCCAGTACGCAGTGCTGTCCCCCAAGGCGGACATCGGCGCGCTGACTCAGGTGTTCCTCATCACCGAATTCGACGTGGTGGAGTAAGGGCTATGACGCGACGAATGACGACCCTGAAATGGGTCTTTTACGCCCTGTGGACGCTGGTGTTCCTGCTGGTGCAGCAGCTGGTGTTCCCCTATCTCCGCATCGCCGGTGTACACCCCTTTATCCTGCCGTCGCTGGCGGCTATCGCCGCCTCCTTCGAGGGCAAGCGGGAGGGGCCGGTGTACGCGCTGGTGCTGGGACTGGTCTGCGACACGCTGTTTACCGGCGCGTTCCCCTGCTTCTACGCCGTGGTGCTGACGCTTTCGGCGCTGCTGGCGGGACAGGCCGCCCGGCGGCTCATTATGCCGGGCGCGGTATGCTCGCTGGCGGTATCCGCCGGAGCGCTGCTGCTGACCGACCTGTTCAACGCCGTGGCCTTTACCTACTCCCACGGCACGCCGCCCGGCGAGGCGATGTGGCTGACGGCACGGGAGATCCTGCTGTCGCTGCCCTTTGCCATGCTGGTGCATCTGGTGTTTTCACGTGTTCACCGCCGGTTCGACCGCCGGTGATCCCCCCTATTCCCTGAAAGGAGTCCCCTTTCCATGATGAAGAATCCCCATCCCGCCCACAACCGCATGACGGCGCTGTCCGTGGCGCTAGGCCTTATCATGCTGCTGTTTATCGCCGCGTTGTACAGCGCCCAGATCCTCAACGGCAGCGAAAACCGCGCCCGCTCCATCGCCTCCAACGCCACGTGGCAGTCGGTGGAGGCCAGCCGCGGCATTCTCACCGACCGCAACGGCAAGGTGCTGGTGTCCAACCGTCTGGCCTATACGCTGACCTTCAGCAAGAAGTCCTTTTCCGACGAGCAGGAGCTGAACGCCGCCATCTGGCGGCTGGTGGAGCTGTGCCGCCAGACGGAGACCGCGTGGGTGGACACGCTGCCCCTGTCCCAGAACGCACCGTATCTGTATCTGGCGTCCCGCAAGGACGACGCCTTCCAGAGCTTTCTGACCAACAACAAGCTCGAAGCCACCATTACCTCCACCGCGCTGATGGACACGCTGCGGGAGATGTACCACATCGACAGCAGCTATTCCGCCGTGCAGGCCCGGCTGATCGCAGGCGTCCGCTATGAGCTGACGGGCCGGGACAGCTACGTCTTTGCCGAGGATGTGTCCACGGAGCTGATCTCCCAAATCACCGACGGCAATTTTGCCGGCGTCACCACGGGACAGTCCTCCATCCGGCAGTACAACACCACCTACGCCGCCCACATTCTGGGCCGCATCACCCGCATTTACGCGGAGGATTGGCCGGAATATCAGGCAAAGGGCTACTCTATGGACGCTTTGGTGGGCGAAAGCGGCGTGGAGCGTGCCTTTGAGGACTGGCTCCACGGCAACAACGGCACCCGGCTGGTAACCACCGATGAAAAGGGCAAGATCACCGGCGAGTTCTATGTAAAGGAGCCGAAGCCCGGCGGTACCGTGGCGCTGACGCTGGATCTTGACCTGCAAACCGCCACCGAGGACGCGCTAGCCAACACCATCGAGGGCATGATCGACAAGGACAGCGATCAGCGGGGCGGCGCTGCCGCTGTGGTGAAGGTGGGCTCCGGCGAGGTGCTGGCGCTGGCCTCCTACCCCTCCTTTGACCTGTCCACCTTCGCCCAGAGCTACAACGACCTGCTGGAGGACGAGCGGCTGCCCATGTTCAACCGCGCCGTCAACGGCACCTACGCGCCCGGCTCCACCTTCAAGATGAACACCGCCGTGGCGGCGCTGGAGTCCGGCGTCATCACCCCCTCCTCCATCATTCAGGACAAGGGCGTGTACACCTTCTACGAGTATCCCCAGCCCTGGTGCTGGGTGTGGCCGCTGGGCTATACCCATGGCCGCGTCAATGTCAGTGACGCCATCGCCGTGTCCTGCAACTACTTCTTTTATGAGGTGGGCCGTCTGACCGGCATCCAGACCATTGACGATTACGCCACGCAGTTCGGTCTGGGCCGCTCCACCGGCATCGAGATCGGCGACAGCAAGGGTGCGCTGGCCTCGCCGGAGTACGCCGAGGCCCACGATCTGGAGTGGACGGACGGCCAGACCCTGACCGCCGCCATCGGCCAGTCCTATAACCTGTTCACCCCCTTGCAGCTGGCCAACTACATCGCCACGCTGGTGGGCGGCGGCGAGCATTATCAGGCCCACCTGCTGAAAAGCGTGAAGAAGTATGACAACAGCCAGCTGCTGTACGTTTACGACGAGCCGCCGCAGAATACGGTGGAAATGTCGGAGAGCACCGTGGCCGCCGTCACCAAGGGCATGCACGAGCTGACCACCACCTCGCTGGCGGGCGCTTTCGCCAACTGCGTGGTGTCCGCGGGCGCCAAGACCGGCTCGGCCCAGGTGGGCACCGAGATCGCCAACGGCGTGTTCGTGGCCTACGCACCCTACGAGGATCCGGAGATCGCCGTGGCCATCGTCATCGAAAAGGGCGGCGCCGGTGCGGCGCTGGCTTCCACCGCCGTGGAGATCATCAACGCCTATTTCGCCGACCGCGTCAACGGCGGCGACGTGGTGGGGGAAAATACGATGCTGAAGTGAGGGCATTTTTCGCTTGCTCTGCGCACGGCTGCCGTATCCCACTGTAGGGGCGGACGACCCTGTCCGCCCTTAACGATGACCGCACCATTTCCGACAGGGCCGACAGAGTCGTCGGCCCCTACGAATGTTTACCGATGCTCTGTGCACAATCGTGCGAATGGCCGCATGAGTTGCCTCTATATGTCATTGCGAGGAGGGCGCAAGCCCGACGCGGCAATCCGTCTCTTTCTCTATATGAGAGGTACGGATTCCCACGCCAGTGACGTCGGTCACTGGCTCGGAATGACACACGGTAATCGCATCTTACAAACCGGGAGATTTTCTATGACCATCTTCAATTCCCGTGACGAAAACTACAAATCCCCCTTTGGGGCGGTGTGCTGCGGCGCGACGGTGAACTTCACCGTTACGCCGGGGCCGGAGTTCTGCGCCTGCGCGCTGCTGACCTTCGGCGAATTCGCCGACGCACACGGCGAAACAGCTCTTCTCCCCTGTCCGGGCGGCTTTTCCGGTGTGTTCACCGCGCCGGAAAAGCCGGAGCTGGTGTGGTACAGCTTCCGCTTCACCCGGCCTGACGGCAGCTGCGTCTATCTGGGCCGCAACGGTCTGGGAGAGCAGACCTCCCGCCAGCCCTGGCAGCTGACGGTATACGAAACCCGCCCCACGCCGGAGTGGTTCGGCCGGGGCGTTACATACCAGATTTTTCCAGACCGCTTCTGCCGTGACGCCATCCCCGACCCCAAGGGACTGCTGGGCCAGCGGACGGTACACGACAACTGGGACGACCCGCCCCGATTGGGGCCCGATCCCCTGACGGGTCGCTGGAACAGCGATTTCTTCGGCGGCAGCCTGCGGGGCATCTGCCGGAAGCTGGACTACCTGCAAAGCCTGTCCGTCACCACCCTGTACCTGAACCCCATTTTCTACGCCGCCAGCAGCCACCGGTACGACACGGCGGACTACCGCATGATCGACCCCATGCTGGGCACGGAGGGCGACCTGCGGATGCTGTGCGCCGAGGCGAAAAAGCGTGGCATCCACGTGATGCTGGACGGCGTGTTCAACCACACCGGCGACGACAGCCGGTACTTCAACCGGGGCGGCTTTTTCGACACCCCCGGCGCGTACCAGAGCAAGGACTCCCCCTGGTACGACTGGTTCTGTTTCCAGCACTGGCCGGACAAGTACGACGCTTGGTGGGGCATCGACACGCTGCCCGCCGTCAACGAGAACGCCCCGGCCTATCGGGACTTCATCATCCGGGCTCAGGACAGCGTGATCCGCCGCTGGCTGCGGTGCGGCGCGGACGGCTGGCGGCTGGACGTGGCCGACGAGCTGCCGGACAACTTTATTGAGGAAATTCGCGCCGCCATGGAGCAGGAAAAGCCCGACAGCTTTCTGCTGGGTGAGGTGTGGGAGGACGGCAGCAACAAGATCGCCTACTCCCGCCGCCGCAAGTACCTGCTGGGTCGGGAGACCCACGGCCTGATGAACTATCCCCTGCGGACGGCGGCGCTGGACTATCTCCGGGGCGGCGACGCGGCGGACTTCCGGGACGCCATGGAGGAGCAGCGGGAGAACTACCCCCCTGCCGCCTTCTACAGCGGTCTGAACATTCTGGGCACCCACGACACGCCCCGCATCCTGACGCTGCTGGGCGCGGATACGATTCCGGACAGCAAGGAGGCTCGCGCCGCCTATCACCTGTCGCCGGAAGCCCGGCGGCTGGCCGTCCGCCGTCTGACGCTGGCGGCCATGCTGCTGTATACCTTTCCCGGCTCCCCCACCCTCTACTACGGGGACGAGGCGGGCATGGAGGGCTTCGAGGATCCCATGAACCGGCAGGGCTTCCCCTGGGGACGGGAGGATCAGCGGCTGCTGACGCTGTACCGGACGCTGGGCAGGCTGCGAAAGGAGCGGGAATCCCTGCAATCCGGCGACCTCACCTATCTGACGGCGGAGGGCGGACTGCTGCTCTTCTGCCGGACAGCGGGCGGCGAACGCACCTATACGGCACTGAATACCGGCGACACGCCGCGGGACGTGACGCTGCCGTGGCCCAACGGCTTCGCTGTGGACGCTGTGACCTTGCAGCGGTTCTGGGTGCGGGACGGCATGCTGCGGCTGACGCTGCCGCCTTGCGACGGCGTGATTTTGGTATAACGACTCTGTATGGGGGATGTTTCACGTGAAACATCCTCCTTTTTCATGTCCTCCCCTGTTTCACGTGAAACATCGGCGTCCCATTTTTGCAAAAATTGTCACGCGCCGTTGAAAAAAGTATTGAAACCTATCGCTTTTGTGGTATACTATTTCTATTATAGAGACAGAACTGGCGAAAGTACGAGGAGAACTACCGTGGCAAAAATCGTTGCGATCGTAAATCAGAAGGGCGGCGTGGGCAAAACCACCACCTGTGTGAATTTGGCCGCCGCCGTGGCCCAGACCGGCAAGCGGGTGCTGCTGTGCGACTTTGACCCCCAGGCCAACGCCACCAGCGGTATGGGCGTGGACAAAACCGTTTCCAACGGCGTGTATGACGTGATTATCAACGGCGTGGAGACGGAAAAGGCCATCGTTTCCACCCCCTACGGCGACGTGCTGCCCAGCAGCAAGGCACTGGCCGGCGCCGGCGTGGAGATGATCGCCCTGCCGGAGCGGCAGTTCCTGCTGAAGCAGGCGCTGCGACAGGTGGTGGAACGATATGATTTCATCTTCATCGACTGCCCGCCCTCGCTGGAGCTGCTGACGCTGAACGCGCTGTGCGCCGCCAATTCCCTGCTGGTGCCGGTGCAGGGCGAGTATTTCGCGCTGGAGGGACTCAGCGACCTGATGAACACGGTGCGGCTGGTGCGCCGGGGCATGAACCCCGACTTACAGATTGAGGGCGTGCTGCTGACCATGTTTGACGGCCGCACCAATCTCAGCATTCAGGTGGCGCAGGAGATCAAGCGCTTCTTCCCCGGCAAGGTCTACGCCACGGTGATCCCCCGCAATGTTCGTCTCAGCGAGGCGCCCAGCCACGGCAAGCCCATCTGCGGCTACGACCGCACCTGCCGGGGCGCAGAGGCCTACGCCGCGCTGGCCGATGAATTTTTGAAGAAAAACGCCTGACGGACGGCATTCCGGAACGAAAGGAGAATGGGACATATGGCAAAAATGAAGGGTCTCGGCAAGGGTCTGGACGCCTTGCTGGGCGACGATTTTACCAACGAGCCGGAGGTCAAGAGCAGCCTTTTCCTCCCCATTTCCCAGGTGGAGAGCTGCGCCGCCCAGCCCCGGAAGCAGTTTGACCCCGACGCGCTGGCCGATCTGGCGGACTCCATCCGGCAGCACGGCATCATTCAGCCGCTGACGGTGCGGAAGCTGCAATCCGGCTACTATCAGATCATCGCCGGTGAGCGCCGCTGGCGCGCCGCACGAATGGCGGGTCTGACGCAGGTGCCCGCCGTGGTCATCGAGGCCGACGACCGCAAGGCCATGGAGCTGGCCATGATCGAAAACCTCCAGCGTGAGGATCTGAACCCCATGGAGGAAGCCGAGGGCTACCGCACGCTGATGGAGCAGTACGGTCTGACGCAGGAGGAAACCTCCCAGCGGGTGGGCAAGTCCCGCAGCGCCGTGGCCAACGCATTGCGGCTGCTGAACCTGTCGAAAGAGGTGCGGGTGCTGGTGGAGGAGGGCAAGCTCTCCGGTGGACATGCCCGTGCGCTGGTGCCGCTGACGGAGGAGCTGCAAAAAACCGCCGCCGCCCTTATCATCAAGGACGATCTGTCCGTCCGCCAGACGGAGCTGCTGGTGAAAAAGCTGACGGCGGAGAAGAAGGACGCGCCCGCCAAGGACGTGACCGCCGTGGATTACGCTGCCGAGGCCGCCCGTGAGCTGGGCGAACGGCTGGGCCGTCCCTGCAAGATCGTCACCGGCAAGAAAAAAGGCCGCATTGAGCTGGAGTATTACGGCGTGGACGATCTGAACGCCCTGCTGGACGCGCTGCATCAGTTAAAAAAGTAAGTGTTTCACGTGAAACACGCCCTCTCCCCTGCCCCACAAAACATGAAACACGGATTTCCACGACAGTGACGTCGGTCACTGTCTCGGAATGACAGATAGGCGACATACTATTACAATAATGAGGTAAGCATCATGCTTGATATCAAATTTGTCCGGGAAAATCCCGATATCGTCAAGGAAAACATCCGCAAGAAGTTCCAGAATGCCAAGCTGCCGCTGGTGGACGAGGCCATTGCGCTGGACGCCCAGCGCCGTCAGGCCATCGCCGACGGCGAGTCCCTGAAGGCCGAGCGCAACAAGCTGTCCAAGGCCAACGGACCGCTGTTCGGCAAGCTGAAAAAGTGCACCGATGAGGCGGAAAAGGCCGCCATTCAGACCCAGATCGACGCCAATAACGCCGCCGTCAAGGCCGACGCCGACCGTATGGCCACGCTGGAGGCTCAGAAGGAGCAGGCCGAGGCCGCCCTTAACAAGATCATGCTGGTGATCCCCCAGATCATCGACGAAAGCGTACCCATCGGCCCCGACGACAGCTGCAACGTGGAGGTGGAGCGCTTCGGCGAGCCAAAAACCCCGGATTTCGAGGTGCCCTACCACACCGACATTATGGAGCGGTTTGACGGCATCGATCTGGACGCGGCAGGCCGTGTGTCTGGCAGCGGCTTCTACTATCTGCTGGGCGATATCGCCCGGCTGCATGAGGCGGTGCTGGCCTACGCCCGTGACTTCATGATCGACAAGGGCTTCACCTACTGTATCCCCCCCTTCATGATCCACGGCAATGTGGTGGAGGGCGTTATGAGCCAGACCGACATGGACGCCATGATGTACAAGATCGAGGGCGAGGATCTCTACCTGATCGGCACCAGCGAGCACTCCATGATCGGCAAGTTCATCGACCAGATTTTGCCCGAGGACAAGCTGCCCCAGACCCTGACCTCCTACTCCCCCTGCTTCCGCAAGGAGAAGGGCGCCCACGGCATCGAGGAGCGGGGCGTGTACCGCATCCACCAGTTTGAAAAGCAGGAGATGATCGTGGTCTGCAAGCCCGAGGACTCCAAGGCGTGGTACGAAAAGATGTGGCGCTACAGCGTGGAGCTGTTCCGCAGTCTGGATATCCCCGTGCGGCAGCTGGAGTGCTGCTCCGGCGATCTGGCCGATCTGAAGTGCAAGTCCTGCGATATCGAGGCGTGGTCGCCCCGCCAGCAGAAGTACTTCGAGGTGTGCTCCTGCTCCAATCTGGGCGACGCTCAGGCCCGCCGCCTGAAGATCCGCTACAAGGACGAAAGCGGCAAGATGCAGCTGTGCCACACCCTGAACAACACCGTGGTAGCGCCTCCCCGGATGCTGATCGCCTTCCTGGAAAACAATTTGCAAGCCGACGGCAGCGTACTGGTGCCGGAGGTACTGCGGCCCTACATGGGCGGCAAGGCCGTTCTGACCCCCAAGCACTGACAACTATTTGTAATATTTTATTTCGTCTATACAATTAGCTATCAGGAGGACGAAGAAAATGAAGAAATTTATCGCCGAATTCAAGGAATTCGCCATGAAGGGCAACGTAGTGGACATGGCCATCGGCGTTGTCATCGGCGCTGCCTTCGGCAAGATCACCACCTCACTGGTAAACGACGTGATCATGCCCCTCATCTCCCGCATCACCGGCGGCGTGGATTTCAGCGCGTGGAAATGGGTGCTGAAAGCCGCCGAGGTGGACGAGACCGGCGCGGAGACGGCGGCGGAGATCGCCGTCAACTATGGCAGCTTTATCGCCGTGGTGCTGGACTTTCTGATCATCGCGCTGGTGCTGTTCATGGTGGTGAAGGCCATCAACAAACTGCGCAGCATCGGCAAGAAGGAGGAGCCCGCCGAGGAGGAGCCCGCTCCCACCGCCGAGGAGCTGCTGACGGAGATCCGCGACCTGCTGAAGGAAAACAGCGATGGAAGCCACACTGCGTGACGGTCTGGCGGCGCTGGGTCTCCCCTCCCCTGCCGCGCCGCAGCTGCTGGACTTCGCCCGACGGCTATTGGAAAAGAATCAGGTGATGAACCTGACGGCCATCACGGAGGCGAAAGACGTGGCCACCCTGCACCTGCTGGACTGCGCCGAGCTGCTGACCATGGCGGACTTCCGGGGCAAGTCGGTGGTGGACGTGGGCACCGGCGCGGGATTTCCCGGCATGGTGCTGCGGATCCTGGAGCCGGACTTCGACCTGACGCTGCTGGACAGTCTGGGCAAGCGGGTGGACTGGCTGCGGGAAACCTGCGATGACATGGGGCTTTCCCGCGTCACCTGCGTCCACGCCCGGGCGGAGGAATTTGCCGGGGAACACCGGCAGGCCTATGACATGGCCACCTCCCGCGCTGTGGCGGCGCTGCCGCTGCTGAGCGAGCTGGCGCTGCCGCTGGTGAAGGTGGGCGGCTGCTTCCTGGCCATGAAATCCGTGGACAGCGACGCCGAGATCGACAGCGCCCGGGGCGCCATCGGCCAGCTGGGCGGTAAGATCGAGGCCATCCGGGATTACACCATCCCCGGCACGGACGTGACCCACCGTGTGGTGATCATCCGCAAGGTGAAGGACACCCCGCCCCAGTTTCCCAGAAGCTGGGCGAGGATGAAAAAAGCACCGTTGAAGTGAGGAGCGTTTCGCGCCCCGGCGCGACCTACTCCTACGCCGCTGCCGCTGATGCCTACGCCGAACAACGCTGTTGCTTCTACCGTTGAGAACGTAAGCGGCAGCGACGCAAAAGGAAAGTCAATGCGTCATACGCAACGAAATCAAATATTTCCCGCAAACGCGTGGCAAAAGGCCACAAGTTTGCAACGCAAGATAGCGCGGGCGGATTCTTAAACCGCAGGTTTAAGTTGTCTTTTTGGGTACTTTTGGGACAACGGCCAAAAGTACCTCGCGCTCGGAAGCGCGAAATGCCCTTTGGCAGAAAAATCAAAGATTTTTCGCCAATCTCAAGAAAGGAGAACCGCCATGGGCAAGATCATCGCTGTGGCGTCCGGTAAGGGCGGCACAGGCAAGACCTCCTTCACCGCCTGCGTGGGACTGTCGCTGGCCGCCATGGGCTACGAAACGCTGGCGCTGGACTGCGACATTACGCTGCGGAATCTGGATCTGGCGCTGGGTCTATCCGACAGCGCCGCCATGGACTTCTCCGACGTGCTGGAGGGCCGATGTACCCTGGAGGAAGCCGCCGTCCGGCACCGGAAATACCCCAAGCTGTCGCTGCTGGCCGCGCCGCTGGCTCCTGTGGGGGCGCGGTTCTCTCAGACCGCCATGCAGGCGCTGGGACAGGCCATCCGCCAGCAGTACGACTACTGCCTGATCGACGCGCCGGCGGGACTGGGCGAGGGCTTCCAGTTAGCCACCGCCATCGCCGACAGCGTGATCGTCGTCACCACCACCGATCCCGCCGCGCTGCGGGACGCTCAGCGCACCGTCATGGAGCTGCGGCGCTTCCCTGCCGGGCAGGTGCATCTGGTGGTGAACCGGGTGCGGAAGAAAATGCTGAAGGCACTCCACTCCACCATCGACGACGCCATGGACACGGCGGGCCTTCCCCTGCTGGGCGTGATCCCGGAGGACGGCGACATTCCGCTGGCCCTGAACCGGGGCATCCCCTTACGGGATATGAACTACTACGCCCAACGGGCCTATGAAAACATTGCCAGACGCATCACCGGCGCACGGGTCCCCCTGATGCGCGCCCGGTGGTGAGCAAATACATACTCAGTAAAGGAGCTGAAGCTATATGAATATTGCCCTGATCGCTCACGACAACCGCAAGGAGCTGATGGTGCAGTTCTGCACCGCCTACTGCGGCATTCTGGCGCAGCACACCCTGTGCGCCACCGCCAACACCGGCAAGCAGGTGCAGGAGGCCACCGGCCTGAAGGTACACCGCTTTTTGACCTTTGAAAACGGCGGCGGCCAGCAGATCGCCGCCCGCATCGCCTACAACGAGATCGACATGGTGCTGTGCTTCGACGATCCCAACAAGCGCACCACCCACGAGGACATTCTGTATATCGCCAAGCTGTGCGACAAGAACAACATCCCCTTCGCCAGCAATGTGGCCACCGCCGAAATGCTGATCCTTGGTCTGGCACGGGGCGATCTGGACTGGCGCGATATCGTCAATCCCAAGACCAAGCCCTTCACGGCGTGAGGGACGAGGCACACCTCCAAAAACCTCCCTCTGCGAGGGAGGTGGCGCGAAGCGCCGGAGGGAGAGAATTTAAGTCTTTTATTCTCTCCCCCAGTCGGGGCGTTAAGAAAACATGCCGGTGGCATGTTTTTAGCCCCGATCTCGGCGGCTATGCCGCCGTAGCTGACAGCCCCTTCTCAGAGGGGGCCAAGGACGGATTCCCACGACAGTGACATCGGTCACTGTCTCGGAATGACAGCGCACGCAGTATTTTCCCTAACAGCAACAAACAACAAGGAGAGAGAAAACATTGATACAAACCGCTTTGAACTGGTTGTACGACAACCTCTATAACTACATGATCCCCGTGTGCGGCCTGTGCGTGCTGCGGGTGGTGGTCAGCCTTCTGGAGCTGGGCCACATGAAGCGCCTGCGGGACAAGAAGTTTGTGTTCCGCAAGGTGGGCGTCCAGTACCGGGATATCGGCGCGTTCACCGGGCTGTTCATCGGCAGCGTACTGATCTGCCTGCTGCCCAAGCTGGGACTGCTGTTCGCCGTGGTGGCGGCAGGGCTGACGGTGCTGGGCTATCAGATCGGCAAGCGCAAGGGCGACGAGGCCGACCGCATCTGGCAGGCCGTGGTCAACGAGCTGGCCGAAAGCGAGGATGCCCACAAGGTCAACGCCCTCAGCGTCGAGAGCAACATCCACGGTCTCATCGACACGCTGGACATGTACGACAAGGAAGGATCCCCCGCCCCGGCGGAGCCCGCCGAAGAAGCGGCGTCCGCTGACAGCGAAGAGTAAAGAGAGGAAGATATCCGATGGAAAAGATGAAGCCCCGGACGCTATCCGGGTTTATGGAGCTGCTGCCGGCTCCCCAGCAGCAGATGGAGCGGATGATGGACATTCTCCGCAAAACCTACAGCCTGTACGGCTTTACCCCGCTGGACACCCCGCTGATCGAGGCCAGCGAGGTGCTGCTGGCCAAGGGCGGCGGCGAGACCGAGAAGCAGATCTACCGCTTCACCAAGGGCGACGCCGACCTGTCCCTGCGGTTTGACCTGACGGTGCCGCTGGCCAAGTACGTGGCGCTGCACTACAATGAGCTGAGCTTCCCCTTCCGCCGCTATCAGATCGGCAAGGTCTACCGCGGCGAGCGTGCCCAGCGTGGCCGCTTCCGGGAGTTCTATCAGGCCGATATCGATGTGATCGGCGACGGCAAGCTGGATATCACCAACGAGGCAGAGATCCCCGCCATTATCTACCAGACCTTTACCGAGCTGGGATTGAAGCGATTCCAGATCCGTGTCAACAACCGCCGCATCCTCAACGGCTTCTACGCCATGCAGGGTCTGACGGAGCGCTCCGGCGACATTATGCGCACCGTGGACAAGCTGGACAAGATCGGCGCGGAGAAGGTGCGCACCCTCCTGATGGACGACGTGGGCCTGACCGACGATCAGGCGGCGGAGATTCTGAAGTTCATCGCCATCACCGGCGATAACGCCCAGGTCATCGCCGCGCTGGAGGACTATGCAGGCCGGAACGAGGTCTTTGACGAGGGTCTGGCGCAGCTGAAAACCGTGGTGAAGTACCTCTCCTCCTTCGGCGTGCCGGAGGAAAACTTCGCCGTCGACCTGACCATCGCCCGGGGCCTCGACTACTACACCGGCACGGTGTACGAGACCACCCTGCTGGATCACCCGGAGATCGGATCCGTCTGCTCCGGCGGCCGGTACGACAATCTGGCGGAGTACTATACCGACAAGCAGCTGCCCGGCGTGGGTATCTCCATCGGCTTGACCCGGCTGTTCTACGTGCTGGGCGAGCAGAAGATGCTGAACGACAACCTGCCCACCGCGCCCTGTGACGTGCTGGTGCTGCCCATGACGGAGGAGCTGTCCCCCGCCATCGACGCCGCCACGGCGCTGCGCCGCGCCGGTATCCGCACCCAGCTGTACACCGAGCCCAAGAAGTTCAAGGCCAAGATGAACTACGCCGACAAGCTGTCCGTCCCCTACGTGCTGTTTTTGGGTGAGGATGAGATCGCCGCCGGCATGGTGTCCTGCAAGAACATGACCACCGGCGCACAGACCAAGCTGCCGGTCACCGACGCCATCGTCATGATCCGGGAGGATCTGGCGGAACGGAATAAGGGCAAGGTCATTGTGGAGTGAGGGGTGTTTCGCGCCGTAAACGCGAGCACTCCAAAGGCCCCCTTGTGTAAAGGGGGCTGTCAGCCGCAAGGCTGACTGAGGGATTGTTACATTGTCGGACAACCCCTCCGTCAACGCTTCGCGTTGACACCTCCCCCTGCACAGGGGAGGCTTTACCCCCCCATTTTCAACAACACCGCGTAATATCAATTCACAATTATACAAACCATTATCATAAAAGGAGAAAAACAGTATGATGCAGATGCGTACACATACCTGCAACGAGCTGCGCCTGGAACACGTAGGCCAGCAGGTAAAGATCGTGGGCTGGATGGAAAACGTCCGTGCCGTGGGCCAGAACTTCGCCTTTGTGGTGCTGCGCGACTTCTACGGCACCACCCAGGTGGTGGTGGAGAACGAGGAAATGATGAACATCATCAACGGTCTCAACAAGGAGTCCACCATCTCCGTAGAGGGTGTCGTTCGCGAACGCGCCAGCAAGAACCCCAAGCAGGCCACCGGCGATATCGAGGTGGTTCCCAGCAAGATCGAAGTGCTGGGCCGCTGCCGCTACAACTCCCTGCCCTTCGAGATCAACCGCAGCCGCGAGGCCGATGAGACCGCCCGTCTCAAGTACCGCTTCCTTGACCTGCGCAACCCCGCCGTGAAGCAGAATATCATCCTGCGCTGCCAGGTAGTGGCCGCCCTCCGCGCCGCCATGACCGAGCACGGCTTCCTGGAGATCACCACCCCCATCCTGACCGCCAGTTCCCCCGAGGGCGCCCGCGACTATCTGGTGCCCGCCCGCAAGCATCCCGGTAAGTTCTACGCGCTGCCTCAGGCGCCCCAGCAGTTCAAGCAGCTGCTGATGACCTCCGGCTTTGACCGCTACTTCCAGATCGCACCCTGCTTCCGCGACGAGGATGCCCGGGGCGACCGCTCCCCCGGCGAGTTCTATCAGCTGGATATGGAGATGGCCTTCGCCACTCAGGACGACGTGTTCGCCGTGCTGGAGGACGTGCTGCCTCCCATCTTCGCCAAGTTCGGCACCTACAACGTGGCCTCCAGCGCACCCTTCCGCCGCATCGCCTACAACGACGCCATGGAGACCTACGGCTCCGATAAGCCCGACCTGCGTATCGATCTGACCTGCAAGAACGTCACCTCCCTGTTCGCCGACAGCGAGTTCGAGGCACTGAAGGGCCAGACCGTGAAGATGGTAGACATTACCAACTGCACCCTGACCCGCAAGCAGATCGAAAAGCTGCTGACCGACTGTGAGGTGCAGTCCGGCTCCAAGGGCTACTGGTTCAAGGTGGACGAGAACGGCGAGCTGGCCGGCGGCATCGCCAAGTTTGTCTCCGGCAAGAAGGACGAGCTCGGTAAGGTGCTGGATCTCAAGCCCAACACGCTGGTGGTAGTGGCTGCCGGTCAGTACGCCACCAAGTCCGCAGGCGTGATGATTAAGACCTTCGGCGCCGCCTGCGAGGGTCACATGGACAAGGAGCGCTACGAGTTCTGCTGGATCGTGGACTTCCCCATGTACGAGATCGGCGACGAGTCCGGCGAGCTGGAGTTCTGCCACAACCCGTTCTCCATGCCCAACGGCGGCATGGAGGTGCTGCTGAAGGCCGAGCGTGGCGAGATGGATCCCCTGGACATTTACGCCAACCAGTACGATCTGGTGTGCAACGGCGTGGAGCTTTCCTCCGGCGCTGTCCGTAACCACGACCCCGAGATCATGATCAAAGCCTTCGAGCTGGTGCGTCTGGGCGAGGAGGACGTGAAGAAGAAGTTCCCCGCCATGTACAACGCCTTCTGCTACGGCGCACCTCCCCA
>URKW01000053.1 GCA_900548615.1 uncultured Eubacteriales bacterium
GGCAAGCCCCTCTCAGTCACCTACGGTGACAGCTCTCCCAAAGGGCGAGCCAAGGGTATGTTGACATGAGAAATGGAGCGTATCGATACCGATACGCTCCATGAACTGTTTGTGGCCACCTGTCAAACCGGCGGGTCATTCGATGGTGCCGCCGCCCAGCACCTCGTCGCCATCGTACAGCACCGCCGCCTGTCCGGCGGTGATGGCCCGCTGGGGCTCGTCGAAGGTCAGCCGCACCCGTCCCTTCGGCAACGGCTCCGCCAGGGCCGGGGCCTCCACCTGACTGTACCGGGTCTTTGCCGTGCAGCGGAAGGCCGCGGCAGGCGCTTCCCCGGCGATCCAGTTGACCCGGCAGGCGGTCAGCTCCCGGCGGAACAGCCTGTCGTTGTCCCCCAGCACTACGGTATTGTCCGCCTCGTGCTTCGCCAGCACGTACACGTGCTTTCCCACCGAGATGCCAAGGCCCTTCCCCTGACCGATGGTATAGCAGGGCAACCCCCGGTGACGGCCCAGCACGTTGCCCTCCTCGTCCACGAAGTCGCCGGGCTCCAGCGCCACGCCCTGTCCCCGCAGGAACGACACATAGTCGCCGTCGGGCACGAAGCAGATATCCTGACTGTCGGACTTGTCGGCGTTCAGCAGTCCTGCCTCGCGGGCATTGTCCCGGATGGTGGGCTTGTCGAAATCCCCCACCGGCAGCAGCAGGTGGGACAGCTGATATTGGGTCAGCTGGTACAGCACATAGCTCTGATCCTTGCGGCGATCCGCGCCCCGCAGCAGGCGATAGCGCTCCGCCGCCGGATCATAGGCGATCCGGGCATAGTGCCCCGTGGCAATGTAGTCATACCCCAGCGTCACCGCCCGATCCAGCAGCGCGCCGAATTTCAGGCAGCGGTTGCAGTCGATACAGGGGTTGGGGGTGTGTCCGGCGCAGTATTCCGCCACGAAATGATCCATCACGTCCCGGCGGAAGGCCTCCACCTCGTTGAATACGTAAAATTTCATCCCCAGCCGGTAGGCCACGGCACGGGCATCCTCGGCGTCGTCGGCGCTGCAGCAGCGGCTGTCGCTGTTGGGGATCAGCTTCAGCATGGCGCCGTCGCAGTCATAGCCCTGCCGCCGCAGCAGCAGCGCGGCAGCGCTGCTATCCACGCCGCCGGACATGGCCACCAGCACCCGTTTTCCTTTGTTCTGCTCCATAGGTTTACCTCGCTGTTGTTTGGGGTAGAATCTCATCGGTTCTGTTGTAGGGGCGGACGACTCTGTCCGCCCGGCAGCATAAAACTCTTAATAAAAAGTGTAACCCCGGCTTCCGCCGGGGTCAAGCAAAATTTTCATTTTCAGTCCATGTGCTTCGCCGCGAAGGCCTGATAGGGCAGCGCGTCGCTCAGCTCCATCATCACGTGGGAGAACCCGCCCGCATAGTCGTACCCGGTGTCCCGCACCTGTCCGCCGTCCTTGCGGACGTGGGGCAGCGCCACCGTCACCAGCGTACCCTGACCCTCCCGGCTCTCCAGCAGCAGGCGGCCGCCGTGCCCCTCGGCAATGCGGCGGCAGATGGGCAGGCCCAGCCCCATGCCATACGCGGCAGGCGCGGCTTCAAGTCCCTCAGCCCAGCGGTCGAACAGCGTCGCCATCCGCTCCGCCGGAATGCCGCAGCCGGTGTCCCGCACCCGCAGCAGCACCTGACCGCTCCGCACCTCCAGTGAAACGGTGATAACGCCGCCCCGCGGCGTAAATTTCAACGCGTTGCTCAGCAGATTCCACACCAGACGCTCCAGATACGTCCGCTCCACTGCGGCCACCACGTACCGCTCCCGGCAGTCGAACCGCACCTCCACGCCTGCTTCGCGGACGATGGAGTCCGCCTGACGGCACAGCTCGTCCAGCAGCACCACCAGCTCCTCATTCTGCGTCTGAAACGGCTTGTCCGACAGCAGCTCCGGCCCCATGGCCAGATTGCTCACCAGACGCAGCATCCGGTAGTAGCTCTGCCGCATGATGGCGCTCTCGGCGCTGTCACCCTCCTGCCCCTGTGTCAAGCGCTGGGCGGCCATGTGCAGATTGTTCAGCGGAGAACGCAGGGCCGCCGCCACGCCGGGCAGTATGTTTGCCAGTATCCGCTTCTCCTCGTCGCTGAAAGCCGCCATCGTTCCCACCTCTTTTCTCTGTCATTCTGCCCCGTTAAGGGGACGCTATCCATGGTAAATAGCGGATAAGCAACTATATCATACCAAGCGCACAAAGGAAAAACAAGGCGTTTGTCGAATTTTGTCGAATCTTGTCGAAAAATTTTTAAAAAGGGGCTTGCATTTTCCGAGAGAATTGCATATAATTCTAAACGTACCATATGTTTGATATATTCCATCAGGAAGGAAGTTTTAATTTATGAGCATTAAAGTTGGCATCAATGGTTTTGGCCGTATTGGCCGCATGGTTCTGCGTTGTTCCCTGAATCACCCCGAGATCGAGATCGTGGGCATCAACGACCTGTGCCCCGCCGACTATCTGGCTTATATGGTGAAGTATGACACCATGCACGGCAAGTTCAACGGCGACATCTATGCCGAGGGCAACAACATCGTGGTCAACGGCAAGGCCATCCCCGTCTCCGCCGAGCGCGATCCCGCCAATCTGCCCTGGGCCAAGGTAGGCGCCGAGTACGTTATCGAGTCCACCGGCCTGTTCCTGACCAAGGAGAAGTCCGCCGGTCACATCGCCGCTGGTGCCAAGCACGTTGTCATGTCCGCCCCCTCTAAGGACGACACCCCCATGTTCGTCTGTGGCGTCAACGATGACACCTATACCAGCGACATGCAGTTCGTGTCCAACGCCAGCTGCACCACCAACTGCCTGGCTCCCATCGCCAAGGTGCTGAACGACAACTTCGGCATTGCCGACGGTCTGATGACCACCGTTCACTCCACCACCGCCACTCAGAAGACCGTTGACGGCGTGTCTCTGAAGGACTGGCGCGGCGGCCGTGCCGCCTCCGGCAACATCATCCCCAGCTCCACCGGCGCTGCCAAGGCCGTGGGCAAGGTCATCCCCAGCCTGAACGGCAAGCTGACCGGTATGTCCATGCGTGTTCCCACGCTGGATGTGTCCGTGGTCGACCTGACTGTGAATCTGGTGAAGCCCGCCTCCTACGAGGAGATCTGCGCCGCCATGAAGAAGGCCAGTGAGGGCGAGCTGAAGGGCATCCTCAGCTACACCGACGAGGCCGTCGTGTCCTCCGATTTCCTGGGTGACACCCACACCTCCATCTTCGACGCCAAGGCCGGCATCGCCCTGACCGACACCTTTGTGAAGGTGGTCAGCTGGTACGACAACGAGATCGGCTACTCCGACAAGCTGCTGTGCCTGATCGAGCGCATGTACGCTGTGGATCACAAGTAATAAAACTGGCACGAAATCATTATCAAGTCCTTTTCCAAACTTTTGAGTTTTCCTTCTTTTTTGTTCCAGGAAAAACGCCGCCTTTATGGCGGCTTTTTTCCTAGGTGCATTTAAGAAGCTTCACAGAAAAAACGTCAATTTCCCGGAAAATCCCTCTTTCTTTTTCACGGAATGTATGGTACAATAGGTACAAGCGCCGTGGGCGCGCAGGAAAGGAAACATCCGTCATGGAAAGCAACGCACTTCTCAACGCGACGCTGTCGCTGGACAGCGACATCTCTCTCTATGCCCAGCTGGTGGGCATCATCAAGCGCAACATCTCCACCGGAGTGCTGGCCGTGGGCGATCTGCTGCCCAGCGAGGCCGAGCTGTGCCGCACGCTGAACATCAGCCGCAACACCGTCCGTCAGGCCATCGGCGAGCTGGAGGAGGAGGGCCTTGTGGTTCGCAAGCGCGGCCGGGGCACCTTCGTGGCCGACCCCGCCACCAACCGCCGGGGCGTGCGCTACTCCTTCACCACCGAGGTATCCTCCATGGGCAAGGAGCCCAGCAGCACGCTGGTGGATTTTCAGATCACCACACCTTCGGCCATCATCTGCGACAAGATGGAGCTGCGGGAGGGCACGCCGGTCTACTGCTTCACCCGTATCCGCAACGTGGATGGCGAGCCGCTGATCCTGGAAACCAGCTACTACCCCCAGTACATCTATCCCAACCTCACCCGCGACATGGTGCAGACCCACAGCTTCTATTCCCTGCTGTACCACGTGGGCATCACCCCCTTTGCCGCCGAAGAAAGCTACGAGGCGGTGACGCTGAGCTCCGACAACGCCAAGCTGCTGGGCGTGGAGCCGGGCAGCTGCGCCTTCTATCATCAGCGCCGCACCCGCACCGAGGATGGCCGGGTGTACGAGTACACCCGCAGTTTCATCCGGGGCGACCGGGTACGTCTGGACGTACATATGCAGAAATCCGGCATCCACTTTACCCGCAGCATCGACTGAAAAACCGCCCTGCGGGGCCATAAATAGGAAAGGAAGCACTACCATGGGTAAATTTGTCGTCAAAGCCACCAAGACCGGTTTTGTGTTCAACCTGAAAGCCGGCAATGGCGAGGTCATCGCCACCAGCGAAATCTACACCACCGAAGCCACCTGCATGAAGGGCGTGGAATCCGTCCGCAAGAACGCGGCGGACGCCAAGCTGGAGGATCAGACCGTGGCCGAGGTGGCCGCCGTCACCAATCCCAAGTTCGAGCTGTACACCGACAAGGCCGGTGAGTTCCGCTTCCGCCTGAAGGCCCGCAACGGCGAGATCATCGCCGTCAGCGAGGGCTACAAGGCCAAGGCCTCCTGTCTCAACGGCATTGACTCCGTGCGCCGCAACGCCCCGGACGCCGCCGTGGAAAAGCCGGAGGGCTGATATTGCTTCGTGCCAAAGAGAGAGCCGCAAGGCTCTCTCTTTCTCTTTTAAGCAAGCCCGTCCTACACTATCAATTTGTAGTTTTAATTTCACTATATAATTATAATATACTAATTTTACTCCTGTCAAGATACACTATACTTATAAATGAGGTGTGTATATGGCAGACGTTATCAAAATCACAAAAAAATCCCACCGTCGCGGCGATGACGGTTATAAGGTCGTATCCGTCCGCATGAAGGATGAACTGATTGCCCGTCTGGACGAACTGTCCGCAAAAACAAATCGCTCCCGCAATGAATTGGTCAATCTCCTTCTGGATGCGGCCATCGACATTGTAAAGGTGGAGGAATGACCTAAGACCGCCGCGGCGGTCTTTTCTTTTTGATATCCCTGATCTTTTATCCAAAGGAGAGTTTCGTGGCTCCGGCCACGAGGTACTTTTGCCCACAGCGGCAAAAGTACCCAAAAACGCTGCTTAAACCTGCGGTTTAAGAATCCGCGCACGCTATTCCTTTTATAAATATGATACCTTATACCACGCGTTCACAGAACATTACCATTGTCGTTTCGTATGACGCATTGACTTTCCTCTTGCGCCGCTGCCGCTCACATCATCAACGGTAGAAACAACAGCGTTGTTCGGCGTTAGCATTAGCGGCAGCGGCGCTGGAGCAAAGACGATCCTTTTAACCGCCCGAAAAAGAAAATTTTATGCGAACGCGTGGTAAGTGATTACAATTTTTCACACGCCCCAGCGCGCCCGGAGGTGAAGGAACCGGAGGTTCCTTCTGGCGCTTTTGCCTACTTTTGCCGCTATTGGCAAAAGTAGGTCGCGCCGGAGCGCGAAATCCCCCTTTCGCCTTGCCTTTTTTCCTCCCCTGTGGTACAATATTCTGGCAAAATCACAACATTTCCGAAAGGAGCTACTGTAATATGGAACTGAAAGACATCCTCAGCCGTGTGGATCACACCCTGCTGAGCCAGAGCGCCACCTGGGCGGAGATCAAGGCCATCTGCGACGACGGCGTGAAGTACGGCTGCGCCAGCGTCTGCATTCCCGCCAGCTACGTGAAGCAGGCGGCGGAGTACGTGGACGGCAAGATCGCCGTGTGCACCGTCATCGGCTTCCCCAACGGCTACGACACCACCGCCGCCAAGTGCTTTGAGGCCGCCGACGCCGTGAAGAACGGCGCGGCCGAGATCGATATGGTCATCAACATCGGCTGGGTGAAGGACGGCCTGTACGATCAGGTGCTGGACGAGATCAAACAGGTGAAGGCCGCCTGTAACGGCAAGCTGCTGAAGGTCATCATCGAGACCTGCATGCTGACCGATGCCGAGAAGATCGAGATGTGCCGCGTGGTCAGCGAGTCCGGCGCGGACTACATCAAGACCTCCACCGGCTTCGGCGGCGGCGGAGCCACCCGTGAGGACGTGGCGCTGTTCAAGGCTCACGTGGCCCCTCACGTGAAGATCAAGGCAGCCGGCGGTATTGCCAATTTGCAGGACGCCGAGGACTTCGTGAAGCTGGGTGCCGACCGTCTGGGCACCAGCCGTATCGTCAAGGCCGTGAAGGCCATGGAACAGAAATAAGGAGGAAACACTATGCCTACCCCCCATAATAACGCCGTCAAGGGCGATTTTGCCAAAACCGTTCTCATGCCCGGCGACCCCCTGCGGGCCAAATTCATCGCCGAGACCTTCCTGACCGACCCCAAGCTGGTGAACAATGTCCGCGGCGTGCAGGGCTACACCGGCACCTACAAGGGCGTTCCCGTTTCCGTTATGGCCAGCGGCATGGGCATGCCCTCCATCGGCATCTATTCCTATGAGCTGTACACCCAGTACGACGTGGAGAACATCATCCGCGTGGGCAGCGCCGGCGCCATGCGTGCCGATTTGGAGCTGGGCAGCGTGGTGGCCGGACAGGGCGCCTGCACCAACTCCAGCTTCGCCGACCAGTACGAGCTGGGCGGCAGCTTCGCACCCATCTGCGACTTCGATCTGCTGATGGCCGCTGTGGACAGTGCCAAAGAGCTGGGCGTGAAGATGCCCGTGGGCAACCTGTACTCCTCCGATACCTTCTATGACGCCGCCGGCCGCAACATGCGCTATGCCAAGATGGGCGTCATGGCGGTGGAGATGGAGGCCGCCGCCCTGTACTGCACCGCCGCCTACACCGGCAAGCGGGCGCTGGCCATCTGCTCCATCTCCGACAATCTTATCACCGGCGAAGAATTGTCCGCCGACGAGCGACAGACCACCTTCACCAACATGATGAAGATCGCGCTGGAGATCGCTGCTAAAATGGACAAACAGTGAATTTTCTGTGACAAGCGGGGTTTTGTGGGCCGTTTGCGTCCAAAAGCCTCGTCGGTGTGGAATGTGCTAAAATAAGGCTTGCTTTTACCGTAAGCACCTGTTAGAATAACAGTGTATGGCGGTCAAGCCATGCGAAATCACTCCTGCCCAACAGGCGGGAGAACTATGAAGAAAGGTAGATTAAGCACATGAAAAAGTTTCTTGCTCTGATTCTGGCTCTGGTCATGGCGCTGTCCCTAGTCGCTTGCGGCGGCGGCAACACCAACACTGACGACAACCAGAACACCGACGACGACAACCCCGATGCCACCACCTACAAGGTCGCTATGATCACCGACTACGGCGATATCACCGACCAGTCCTTCAACCAGACCACCTACGAGGCCTGCAAGGAGTACTGCGAGGCCGGCTCTCTGGACTTCAAGTACTTCAAGCCCGTGGGCGACTCTACCGCTGACCGTGTCGCCATGATCGAGAGCGCCATTGACGAGGGCTTCAACATCATCGTGATGCCCGGCTACGCCTTCGGCGGCGCTATCGTCGAGGCTGCTCCCAAGTACAAGGATGTCAAGTTCGTGGCTCTGGACGTCTCCAAGGGCGACTATCTGGAAGCTGGTGTCGGCGCTGCCGGCGAGACCTATGACTACGAACCCGACAACTGGGATCTGGCCAAGTACGCTGACCTGAGCAACGTCTATACCATGATCTATCAGGAAGAGCTGTGCGGCTACATGGCCGGTTACGCCACCGTGAAGATGGGCTACACCAAGCTGGGCTATGCCGGTGGTATGGCTGTTCCCGCCGCTTTTCGCTCTGGTTTACGGTTGTTGGCCAGGCATCAGGCGGGGTTGTGGGGGGGGTGTGTTGTCCCCCGCCGTTATCCGCTATGGTTACGGCTTCGTGCAGGGTGCTAACGCTGCCGCCAAGGAGCTGGGCGCCACTGTCGAGATGAAGTACATCTACACCAACACCTTCTCCCCCGATGCCAGCATCACCGCTGCCATGGATACCTGGTACGCTGACGGCACTCAGGTCGTGTTCGCCTGCGGCGGCGGCATCTATGTCTCCATCGCTGAGGCCGCCAAGAAGGCCAACGCCAAGATCGTCGGCGTCGACGTCGACCAGGCTCCCATCATTGACGCTCTGGCCAACGAGGATACCACCATCACCTCCGCTATGAAGGGTCTGGCCTCCTCCACCAAGGCTGCTCTGAAGGGCATCATCGAGGACGGCAAGTGGGACGAGCTGGCTGGCAAGATCGACAATCTGGGTCTGGTCTCCGGCACTGATATGGACGCCAACTATGTTGGTATCCCCACCGGTGACGGCACCGCTTGGTGCGACACCTTCACCACCGACGATTACGCCGCTCTGGTGGCCGCTATGTTCGATGGCACCATCACCGTCAGCAACGACATCACCAAGAAGCCCGCTGACTTCGCCACCGACATCACTCTGACCGACCTGGGCACCCTGAACTAACAGAGTTCCCCGTCGTACAGACGCGATACAGGCAATTAAGCAATAAAAAGTACGCAGCCCAAAGCTGCGTACTTTTTTTGCATGTTTCCCAAAAATACTTTGCTTTACGCCGTCCGTTATAGTATACTATATATGTTAATCTGTGGTTTCCGTCCCCGCACACAGCGAAACGCGGCGGGCCATAAAAACGGAAGGAGGGCGAAACACTTGGAATCACCGTATGCCATTGAAATGCTGAACATCACCAAACGGTTCCCCGGTATTATCGCCAACGACAACATCACCCTGCAATTGAAAAAGGGCGAGATCCACGCCCTGCTGGGCGAAAACGGCGCGGGCAAATCCACGCTAATGAGTGTTCTGTTCGGCCTGTACCAGCCGGAGGAGGGCGTCATCAAAAAGGACGGTCAGGTGGTGTCCATCAAGGATCCCAACGACGCCAACGCCCTGGGCATCGGCATGGTGCACCAGCACTTCAAGCTGGTGGAATGCTTCTCGGTGCTGGACAACATCATCATGGGCGCCGAGCCTACGAAATACGGCTTTCTGCAGAAGAAGGACGCCCGCGAAAAGGTGCTGACTCTCAGTGAAAAGTACGGCCTGCACGTGGATCCCGACGCGCTGATCGAGGATATCACCGTGGGTATGCAGCAGCGCACCGAGATTCTGAAGATGCTCTACCGGGACAACGAGATCCTGATCTTTGACGAGCCCACCGCCGTGCTGACCCCGCAGGAGATCGACGAGCTGATGGAGATCATGCGGAATCTGGCAGCCGAGGGCAAGTCCATTCTCTTCATCTCTCATAAGCTCAACGAGATCATGGCCGTGGCTGACCGCTGCACCGTCTTGCGCAAGGGCAAGTACATCGGCACTGTGGAAACGAAAAACACCACCGCCGAGGAGCTGTCCGCCATGATGGTGGGCCGCAATGTCAGCTTCCACGTGGACAAAAAGCCCTGCCAGCCCGGCGACGTGGTGCTGGATGTAGAGCACATGACCGTAGCTAGCAAGATCCACAAGAACAACGCCGTCAAGGACGTGTCCCTGAAGGTGCGCCGGGGCGAGATCGTCTGTCTCGCCGGTATCGACGGCAACGGCCAGACGGAGTTCGTCTACGGTCTGACCGGTCTGGAGCCGCTGGTAAGCGGCAAGATCAGCCTGTGCGGCAAGGATATTACCCATGCCAGCATCCGTCACCGCAACACCATGGGCATGTCCCACATTCCGGAGGATCGCCATAAGCACGGTCTGGTACTGGACTACACGTTGGAGGACAATCTGGTGCTCCAGCGGTATTTCGAGCCGGAATTCACCAGCAAGGCGGGCTTCCTGCGCCGGGACAACATCCGCAAGTACGCCGAGCGGCTCATCGAGCAATACGACGTCCGCAGCGGCCAGGGCCCCATCACCGTCGCCCGCAGCATGTCCGGCGGCAACCAGCAGAAGGCCATCGTGGCCCGTGAGATCGACAAGGATCCCGAGCTGCTGGTGGCTGTCCAGCCCACCCGCGGTCTGGACGTAGGCGCTATCGAGTACATCCACAAGCAGCTGGTGGCCCAGCGTGACGCGGGCAAGGCTGTGCTGCTGGTATCTCTGGAGCTGGATGAGGTCATGGACGTGCCCGACCGCATCCTCGTCATGTACGAGGGTGAGATCGTGGGCGAGCTTGACCCGAAAAAGACCACTCAGGAGGAGCTGGGCCTTTACATGGCAGGCGCCAAGAGAGATGAGGTGAAGGCATGAAAAAGAGTCTCCTGAAAAATAACGGCGTGCAGTCGCTGATCGCGTCGCTGTTGTGCATCGTGCTGGGTATGTTGATCGGCTATATCGTGCTGCTGTTCATCAACCCCACCGGTGCGGGCGAAGCCATCATCACTGTCATGAAAAACTTCCTCAACTATAACCGTGCCGATACCCAATTGAAATATCTGGGCAACACGCTGGTCAAGACCGCACCGCTGCTGATGTGTGCCCTGTCCATTCTGTTTGCCTACAAGGTGGGCCTGTTCAACATTGGCGCCTCCGGTCAGTACACCGCCGGTGCCTGCGCCGCTCTGTACGCAGCGCTGCAATGGCACTGGAGCTGGCTGCCCTGTATGCTGCTGGCCATCGCCGCCGGCTGCGTCATGGGCGCCATTGTGGGTCTGCTGAAGGCCTACTGCAACGTCAACGAGGTCATCAGCGGCATCATGCTGAACTGGATCATGCTGTATACCGCCAATATGATCCTGGCTAACGTCAAGGAACCTACCAGTCCCTACACGATCCAGATGCGCAGCTTCGGCTCCGCCGCTGTGCTGCCCACACTGGGCTTGGACAAGCTGTTCAACGACAATACTTACGTGACGTTGGCCATCCCTCTGGCCATTATTCTGGCCATTGTGGTGGACGTGGTACTGAACAAGACCCGCTTCGGCTACGAGCTGCGGGCCACCGGCAACAACAAGTTTGCCGCCAAGTACTGCGGCATGGCGGAAAAGCGCAACATCATCCTGACGCTGGTGATCGCCGGCGCACTGTCCGGCCTGGGCGCCTCTCTGCTGTACCAGAGCGGCTATGAGCAGTGGCAGGTAACGGCTTCCTCTGTGCCCGCTATGGGCTTCAACGGCATCGCCGCCACGTTCCTGGGCGGTCTGAACCCCATCGGCACCATCTTCGCCTCTTTCTTCATCCAGCATATCACCTCCGGCGGCGCGTATGTGGACAAGACCATTTACTGCTCTCAGATCTCTGATCTGATCTCCGCCATCATCATCTACCTGTGCGGCTTCGTGCTGTTCATGAAATACGCCATGAACACCGCCATTGCCAAGCGTGAAGAAAAGGCCGCTCTGGCGGCCAGGGCAGCAGAGGAAGTCTCTGCCAAACAGGAAGGAGGCGATCAGTAATGGTACTGCTGCTGCAATATACGCTGATCTTCGCTTCCGTGCTGATGCTAGTAGCACTGGGCGGCTGCTTCTCCGAGCATTCCGGCGTCATCAATCTGGGCCTTGAGGGCATCATGGTCATCGGCGCCCTAGGCGGTGCGTTGGCTATGCGGTACATGTCCAGTCTGCCCCCGTTCCTGATGGTGGTCGTGGTACTCTTGTGCGCCATTGCCGCCGGTGTCATCTACTCCAGTCTGCTGGCGGTAGCCTGCATCAACTTTAAGGCGGATCAGACCATTGTCGGCACGGCCCTGAACCTGCTGGGTACGGCAGGCGCTACCGTTATTGTTAAGGCCATCAACACCGCCGCCAACCCTGACGACGTGTCCTCCGCCATCCAGTATGTGGAGCAGAAAAAAGCCTTTATTGCCCGCTGGGGTGATTTTGAGTTTAACTGGTTCATGGTCATTGCCGTGGTGATCCTTGTGGCGGCCTATGTGCTGCTGTACAAGACCCGCTTCGGCCTGCGGCTGATGGCCTGTGGTGAGCATCCTCAGGCAGCGGACTCCGTGGGCATCAACGTGTATAAGATGCGCTGGGCCGGCGTGCTGATCTCCGGTATGCTGGGCGGTCTGGGCGGCATCTGCTATATTCTGGCCGGCGTCAGCGAGTGGCGTTTTGAAACCGGCGTGGCCGGCTTCGGCTTCCTTGCGCTGGCGGTCATGATCTTTGGTCAGTGGAAGCCCACCCGCATTGCGCTGGCGGCGCTGCTGTTCGGCGGCTTCCGCGCTCTGTCCAATGTCTATTTCGGCTTCGATTTCCTGATGGCCATGAATATCCCCGGCCCCATCTACAACATGATGCCCTACATCATTTCGCTGGTGGTGCTGGCCTTCACCTCCAAAAAGTCCCGCGCCCCCAAGGCGGAGGGTATCCCCTACGACAAGGGCCAGCGGTAATTTGATTTTTCCAAATAAACAGGACACGGAAATTTCCGTGTCCTGTTTTTCTTTTTCTGTAAAAAGAGTTTCGCGCTTCCGAGCGCGACCTACTTTTGTCAACAGTGACAAAAGTAGGCAAAAACACCGGAAGGAACCTCCGGTTCCTTCACCTCCGGGCGCGCTATACTGCATACAGAATTGTAGGCGCTTCCCACACGTTCACGCAAAATCTTATGATTTTGTTTCGTTAAAGGGATCGTCTCTGCTCCTGCGCCGCTGCCGCTAATTATTGCACCGAACAACGCTTCTGCTTCTACCGTTGAGAAGGTGAGCGGCAGCGGCGCAAGAAGAAAGTCGATGCGTCATACATAACATTATTTACTGTGTGCTGTGAATGCGCGGTATAAGGCCGTAAATTTGTAATATGGTATAGCGTGCGCGGATTCTTAAACCGCAGGTTTAAGTGGCGTTTTTGGTTACTTTTGCCGCCACGGGCAAAAGTACCTCGCGCCAGAGCGCGAAATTCCCCTTATCCCCGCAAGAACATAAAAAAGGACGGCTTACGCCGTCCTCTTTGCTCAATCACCGTATCTGCCCGTTTCCTCGAATAATATACTTATACGTGCTCAGCTCGTCCAGCCCCATGGGGCCGCGGGCGTGAAGCTTCTGGGTGGAAATGCCCATCTCGCAGCCCAGCCCGAACTCGCCGCCGTCGGTAAACCGGGTGGACACGTTCACATACGCCGCCGCGCTGTCCGTCTCGTTGACGAACCGCTCCGCGCTGACCGGATCCTCCGTGACGATGCATTCGCTGTGGCCGGTGGAGTGCGCCAGTATGTGGGCGATGGCCTCGTCCACGCTGTCCACTACCTTGACCGCCAGAATGTAGTCTAAAAACTCCGTGTCAAAGTCCCGCTCTCCCGCAGGCGTACCGGGGATGATGGCCGCTGCCCGCTCGTCCAGCCGCAGCTCCACGGGGACCTGTCCCAGCGCCGCCCGGTCGTCCACCACAGCAGTTTTCAGCATGGGCAGGAATTTCTCCGCCACGGCGCTGTGTACCAGCAGCACCTCCTCGGCGTTGCACACCGAGGGACGGCTGGTCTTGGCGTTCACCACGATCCGCAGCGCCATGTCCAGATCGGCGGACGCGTCCACATACACGTGGCAGATACCGGTGCCCGTCTCGATGCAGGGCACGGTGGCGTTCTCCACGCAGGTGCGGATCAGTCCCGCGCCGCCCCGAGGGATCAGCAGATCCACCAGCCCCTTGGCGGTCATGATATCAGCGGCACTCTGGTGGCTGATATCCTCGGTAATGTTGATGATATCGGCGTCGCCGCCTGCGGCGGTGATGCCCTCCTTCAGCGCCTTCACGATGGCGTGAGCGGAGCGGTAGGCCTCCTTGCCGCACCGCAGCATGCACACGTTGCCGCTTTTCAGCGTCAGCCCCGCCGCGTCGGAGGTGACGTTGGGGCGGCTCTCGTAGATGATGGCCACCAATCCCAGCGGCACCTGTTTCTTATAGATGGTCATACCGTTGGGCCGGTGTACCTCCGAGAGAATGCGTCCCGTGTGATCCGGCAGCGCCGCGATGGCCCGAACGCCCTCCGCCATGGCGGCAAGGCGCTTCTCGTCCAGATACAGCCGATCCAGCATCACGTCGGAGATATGGCCCCGTGCCGCCTCCATGTCCGCCCGGTTCTCCACCAGAATGACGGCGCGGTTCCGCTCCAGGCTGTCGGCCATAGCCAGCAGCAGGGCGTTTTTCGTCTCGGCGGAGGCGTTGTTGATGTGCTTCCACGCGGCCTTGGTCTTTTTCAGAATGTCGATGGTGGTCATTTATGCGCCCTCCCTTGCCAGAAAACGGGTGCCTACAGGCTTCCCCGCCACAATGTCATACAAAAGCTCCGGCCGCTGCCCGTTGGCAATGACCATTTCGCAGCCTGCCGCCGTGACAATCTGGGCGGCGTGAAGCTTGGTGGCCATGCCGCCGGTGCCCAGCGCGCTGCCGCTGCCGCCGCCCAGCGCCAGAATATGGTCGTCGATGGCGGGCACGGTGCTGATAAGCTTGGCGTCCGGATTCTTGTGGGGATCGCTGTCATACAGCCCGTCGATATCGCTCAGCAGGATCAGCAGCTCCGCACCCACCGCCGCCGCCACAATAGCGGACAGGGTGTCATTCTCGCCGATGGTATTCTCCACGCCGATCTCGTCGGTGGCCACGGCGTCGTTCTCGTTGATGACCGGCAGCGCGCCCAGCTCCAGCAGCCGGAAAATGGTGTTGCGCATGTTGCGGCTGCGGTGCTCGTTCTTCACGTCCTCGCCGGTCAGCAGCACCTGCGCCACGGTGTGGCTGTACTCGTTGAACAGCTTGTCGTAGGTGTACATCAGCTCGCACTGACCCACGGCGGCGGCGGCCTGCTTGGTGGGCATGTCCTTGGGCCGCCCCGGCAGGTTCAACTTGCCCACGCCCATGCCAATGGCGCCGGAGGACACCAGAATGATCTCGTGCCCCGCGTTTTTCAGGTCGCTGAGCACCTTGCACAGCGTCTCCATCCGCTGGATGTTCAGCCGCCCTGTGGCGTGAGCCAGCGTAGAGGTGCCGACCTTTACGGTAATTCGCATGATATCCCTCCTTCGGGATCGTATTTGTCCCTATTATAGCGCCTTGCGGCGGGATTTGCACGTCTTTTTTTCGTTAAAACAGAAAGCGGCACACCGCCAACGCCAAAAGGGCGGAAACCACGGCCTGAAGCGCCTTTGCCAGCAGATAGCGCCCCAGGGAAAGCTCCGTCTCCTCCAGCACTGCCGCCGTCTGACAGTGCACTGACACGCCGCCCCAGCCCAGCAGCGCCGCCGCCATGCAGAACCCGGCGGCGTCATTTTTCAGGGCGGTGACGCCGCCGGTCAGCTCCAGCAATCCCATCGCCAGCGGCGGCAGCCCCCGCCCTAGCTGCCGCAAAAGCGCCGCCAGCGCCAGAAAAAAGATGATGAACGCGCAGACGTTCAGCATAGTAAGTGCGGCATTTCGCGTAACGGCAACGAAAATCGAGGGCAAAAACGGTACATTATCGGCGGTTATCGGTACAATAAAGGGCCTTTTTCCCCCGCTATTCCCTCCGGTTGCCCTTTCACCGAATGCGCCCAGCAGTCC
>URKW01000054.1 GCA_900548615.1 uncultured Eubacteriales bacterium
ACGACTAAAACGCCAGCTCTCGCATAACGAGAACTGGCGTTCTTTGACAGGCTGACCAAAAAAGAGATGCACCCTTTCAGGGTGCATCTCTTTTTTGGTGGAGGCGAGGGGAGTCGAACCCCTGTCCGAAAGCGCTTTAACAGGACTTTCTCCGGGCGCAGTTACGATTTAGACATTCCCTCCTCGACGCGGCACGCAACAGACGCGGCGATTCAGTAGAGTCATGATGCGTGGGCGGGGCAACTCTTACCCGCCTCACGGACGCCACCTAAACGACGCCTTCCCCGGCCGGTGGCCGCTCCGGTTCAGACGGTCACTGCGTTAAGCAGCGACGGCAACAGTATTCGTGTTGTCAGTTAATTTTAATTTGCCCGTTGTATGGTGGTCAGGCGCCACCGCCCGCTTATCCGGTCTCCACACCCCCGTCGAAACCAGTACGCCCCCGTATAGCCCGCCCGAGATCGGGCGGGAGAGGGAACTGGGAAGGGAAACCGTTCGTTTCCGATTTACCGCTCCGGCAGCTTCTCCGGCTCGGGATAGTCAACACCCTTGGTGTCCACGCGCACCTTGGCCATGCGCTGATCCTTCTTGGGCTTGTTGGTCATCATGTTGCGGGGCGTGGAAGCGATGGCATCCACCACGTCCATCCCCTCGATGACCATGCCGAAGGCGGCGTATTCACCATCCAGATGGGGCGCATCCTTATGCATGATGAAGAACTGGCTGCCAGCGCTGTCGGGGATCATGGTACGGGCCATGCTCAGCACGCCGCGGGTGTGCCGCAGGTCGTTGTTGAATCCGTTGGACTTGAACTCGCCCTTGATGCAGTAGCCGGGGCCGCCGGTGCCGTTGCCCAGCGGGCAGCCGCCCTGGATCATGAAGCCGTAGATGCAGCGGTGGAAGATCAGGCCGTCATAGTAGCCGCTGTTGGCCAGAGAGATGAAGTTATACACGCTCTGGGGCGCGATATTGGGGTACAGCTCCGCCTTGATGACGCCGCCGTCCTCCATTTCGATGGTGACAATGGGGTTATTTTCCATAGGATGCTCCTCCTTTGTATCATTAGTAGCGTTCCCGGCGGGCGCGATCCATTTCACGCTTGGCGTCCCGCTCGGCGATCGCCTGCCGTTTATCGTAGTTCTTCTTGCCCTTGCAGACGCCCAGCTCCACCTTTACAAGACCGTTCTTGAAGTAGACGCTGAGGGGGATCAGGGCGTAACCGTCCAGCTTTTGGGCCTCGTGAAGCTTGCGAATCTCCCGCTTGTGCATCAGAAGGCGCTTGGGCCGGTCGGGGTCGCGGTTGAAGATGTTGCCCTTGTCGTAGGGCGAGATGTGCATGTTGTACACCATCAGCTCGCCCTCTTTCGTCACGGCGCAATAGCTGTCCTTCAGGTTCAGCTGTCCGCCCCGGATGGACTTGACCTCGGTGCCTGCCAACTCGATACCGGCCTCGTACCGCTCCTCCACGAAGTAATCGTGAAAGGCCTTTCGATTCTGCGCCGCCGTCTTGACGCCGCCGCTTTTCGCCATGGCAAGTCCCTCCTTTCGCTGGGCTGGATACACATTGTAGCACATTTTTTCGCCAGATGCAAGGGGAAAGCCATCGAACGGCGGGGTTACAGCGTGTCGAATTCCTCCCGCGTCAGCAGCAGGTTCAGCGCGTCCAGCAGGCCTGTGGTGGTGAGATGCTCCGGCAATTGCAGCGTTTGCAGCACCGCCGCCCGCTTTGCCGCGCTGTTGGGGCCCATGAGCCCCTTATCCATCAGGTCGGCGCGGGTGATACCGGCGCTGGGCAGCCTGCTCTCCTCCCCCTCGAAGGTGGCACCGCAGCGGCGCAGCGCCTCCAGCAGCACGGCGGGAGACATGCCCTCCACGCCCAGCTTGCCCTCCTTGCCGCCCTTTTTCTTGCGGCGCTCCTTGCCCGGCACGTCGGGGACATAGGCCTGCTTCACCCGCTCCGGCGGCAGAGCCCCCTTCAGGTGATTGCGGATGACAAAGCCCGCACCGTCCGGGTCGGTCAGCAATATTACGCCCCGCTGTTCCGCCAGACGGCGGAAATAGGACAGCTTCTCCTTGTCGTGGAACACGCCGAAGCCCTCGGTGGTCAGGATCACGGCGTCCACCACCTGAGACAAGGCGTTTTTGTCATAGCGGCCCTCCACGATGATGACCTCACGGATGCGGGGCTTCACCGGACCCCTGCCAATTCCATCAGGAACAGCTTCAGCTCCGCCTCGCTGTCCATGCCCCGCTCGCTTTTCATGCGGCGATCCAGCCGCTGGCAGCGGATGACGGCGCTACTGCACCAGTCGTGATCCACCTTTTTCGCCGCCTGCAGCAGCAGCTTGGCGGGATAGTCGCTGCTCATGCTCCACAGCTGCTTCAGCCAGAAGCGGTCCTTGCCGGTATCCAGCGCCATGCGGGCGGTGTACAGCTTCCGCAGCTCCTTGCCCAGCGCCGCCAGAATGGCGATGGGCTCCGTCTGCATTCGCAGCAGGTCGGCCAGCACACGGGCGGCGTCGTCATATTTCCCCGCCGTGACGCAGTTGGTCATGTCAAACACTCGGGCGTCCAGCACCGGGTCGGCCACAGCGTTGATATCGTCGATGGTGATACGCTCCTGCTTAGCGTAGGCGGCGATCTTCTCGATCTCCGGCACCAGATCCGTCATCAGTGTGCCGCAGGTAAACAGCAGGTGGTCGGCGGCGGAGGAATCGATATCATGCCCCAGCGCCGTAAACCGGCGGCGCAGCCAGTTCACCAACTGGGCGCGCTCCTGCTGGGCAAACTCCACGGCGCAGACATGCTTGTCCAGCGCGGCGCACAGCTTCTTCATCTTGCCGTCCCGCTTGTAGTCCAGCGTGTCATAGATGAAGATCAGCGTACAGTACTCCGGAAAGTCCTCCAGCAGTGCGATCAGGGCGTTCCGCTGGCTCTCGTCCAGCTTGAAAAGATCCATATCCTCCACCGTGACCAGCGTGTGCTGGGCCATCATGGGCATGGCCTCCACCACCTCGGACAGCGCCTGCACCGTCAGGCCCTTGCCGCTGAGGTGATGGTCGTTGAACTCCTCGAACCCCGCCGGGATCAGCAGCTGCCGCACCTGCTGCAAATACCGGGCCCGGAGATACGTCTCCTCGCCGTAAAAGATATAGACATTCTGCATCTGCTCCGCCTTCAGGTCGGCCTTCAGACGGGTAAAGCCCTTATGTTCCGCCATGTTCGTCTCCTCCATGAATGGTGATGGTGCCCTCCCGGTCGGTGCGGCGCACGAGAGCGCCCGCTTCCTCCAAGCGCTCCAGCGTTTCCGGCGCGGGATGGCCGTAGCTGTTGCGACCCACGCTGATGACGGCGATCTCCGGCTGCGTGGCCGCCAGAAACTCCCGGCAGGAGCTGTATTTGGAGCCGTGATGGCCCACCACCAGCACCTCGATATCCGGGATGGGATATTTTTCGATCAGCGCTCGCTCGGTGGTATCCTTCATATCGCCGGTGATGAGCACGTCAAAGTCGTGGGCGCTGCCCAGCACGGACAGACCCTGCTCGTTCATATCGCCCTCGCCTACCGGCGGGTACAGCGTCACCACCATGTCGCCCACTGCCGCCAGCGTGGTGCGGCGCACCCACTCCACCTGAATATCATACTGCTCCGCCGCTTCCAGCAGACGCTCCCGGACGCCGTACTCATCCTCCATGTCCGGCAGGTACAGGGTATCCACCGGTATCCGGGACAGCAGCGTATACAGGCCGTTGGTATGGTCGGCGTGGAAATGGGTGACGGCTACCGCCTTCAGCCGGTGGATTCCCATAGCGGACAGCTGATCCGCCGCCACGGTGCCCGCGTCGATATAGCTGTTGGAGCTGCCGCAGTCCACCAGAAGGGCCTGTCCCTCGGAATAGAGGGCTACGCTCTCCCCCTGCCCCACGTCCAGCACCGCCACATTCATGTTGCCCGCACGGTAGACCAGCGTGTTGCTCCAGATGGCCAGCGCCAGCGTCAGCACCGTTGCCAGCAGGGCGATAAGATACTTCCGCTTGCGCCATTTCTTCACCGCGGCGCACAGGCTGAAGCTCAGATATGTCCCCACCATCCACAGCCGCAGATAGTGGTTATCGAAATAGACGGCGTGATACCGCCATCGGGTCAAGGCCCACGCGATCCACAGCACCGCATGGATCAGACCATAGGCCGCCCAGCCCAGCACTCTGGCCGCCGGAAGCCACGCGAAGCCCACCAGCACCGTGACAAAGGACGCCATGAAGCCGTACCCCGCCACAGGCACTGCCAGCAGGTTGGCCAGCGGAGACACCAGCGACAGCGTATTGAAATAGTAGGCCACCAGCGGCACGGTGCAGATGGTGGCGCTGAGCGATACCGCCAGATTGGCGCCGGCAAAGGCCAGCACACGCCGCACATGCTTATTCTTCCCCTGATACCAGTCGAAAAACAGGCGGTACAGCCGTCCGGACAGGATCACAATGCCGAAGGTGGCCGCAAAGCTCAGCTGGAAGCTGATGGACGCGGCGGCAAAGGGATTGCCCAGCAAAATCACCAGCAGCGCCATGCCCAGACTGGTAAAGGAGTCGCTGTCCCGGCGGAACAGGGGCGCCAGCAGCAGTGCGATCTGCATGATGCAGGCACGAACCACCGAGGGCGACAACCCCACCATATTCATATAGAACAGCAGCACGCAGATGGTAACACCGCAGAACAGCCGCCGCCGTGACCGGGGCAGCAGCAGAGCCAGCAGCGTCACCAGAAAGGCGCAGTGAAGGCCCGACACCGCGAACAGGTGCGCCAGACCCGCACCCCGCATGACGAGGTAATCCTCGTCGGCAATGTCATATTTGCTGCCGGTCAGCTCGGCAGAGATGATGCCCGCTGTCCGGGGATCGTCCCAGATGGCCCGAATCTTCTCCTGAAAGGCAAGTCCCGCCCGTTGCGGCAGCCACCGCAGGCTGTTGGAGGAACCGGCGGTCACGTCCAGCTCCCCTCTGGCGTACAGCAGGGCGTAAATACCCTTGGAGGTAAAGGTGGTCAGCCGGGTATCCGCCACCTGCGCGGCGTCGTTCCACCGGGCCGTACCGGACACGGTATCGCCCGGCTCCAGCGTCAGCAGCGTTTCATCGCCGTACAGCACCGCTTTGGCAAAGGGATGGCCGTCCAGCCGGATCGTCACCCGCGCGCCGTAGTCCGTTTCCCACGCTTCGCCGCAGACCACGCCGGAGAAGGGCAGCTCCTGTCCGCACTTGTCCAGCACCGGCTGCTGCACCCAGTGCTGATAGCCGGTGAAATACAGCAGCGATGCCGCCAGCGACGCGCAGATCAGCGCACGGCGGCCTTTGTCTCCCAAACGCTTACGCAGGAAGAACGCCGCAACCGCCAGTGCCAGCAGCACCGCCGCGGCAGGAAGCCACCAGCCGCCCTTCGGCTCCAGTGCCGCCGCCAGCGTACCCACCGCGAAGGAGAACGCCAGGATCGCCAATGTCCGCATGAATGCTCTCCCCTCTCCGCCAGCAAAGTTCCTTTATTATAGCAAATCTTCCGCCCGAGGGCAATACTCACCACAAGACGGAATATTGACAATATCCCCCGCAGACACTATACTGTTGCTATCTCAACAACAGGAGGTTCCCCGCATGGAAAACAAGCTGCTGGGCAGCAAACTCTTTCTCTACGTGACCGAATTCTTCGCTGGTGTGTCCGTCATGGCGGTGGAGCTGGGCGCCAGCCGGTTGATGGCCCCGTATTTCAGCTCCTCCCAGATCGTGTGGACGGTCATCATTGGCGTTATCATGATCGCCATGGCCATCGGCAACCTGTGGGGCGGCAAGCTGGCGGACAAGACCAATTCGCCGGACAAGCTCTATGGCCGTATTCTGATCGCCGCCATCTGGATCGCCCTGATCCCCTTTGTGGGGCGGTGGCTCATTGCGGGCGTCAGTCTGCTGCTGGCCATGTTCGTGACGAAAAACTTCCTCGTCTGGGCGGCGCTGGCGGCGTGTCTGGTGATCTTCGCCTTCCCCTGTGTGCTGCTGGGCACGGTGACGCCGTCGCTGACCAAGTTCACGGTGGACAATCTGGACGACACCGGCAAGACTGTGGGCAAGCTGAACGCCCTGAACACCATCGGCAGCATCATCGGCACCTTTGTGCCGACCTTCATCACCATTCCTGCCGTGGGCACGGCGGCCACGTTCCTGATTTTCGCCGGGGTGCTGGCGGCTATCGGCATTGTGTACTTTGCCTTCGCCCGGAAGAAAATGCTTAAGGGCATCGTGGCGGCGGTGGTCATCGTGGGGCTGTGCTTCACCTTGCCCACCTACAGCTTCGCCTTCTGGGAGAATGATATCGCGCTGGAGGACGAATCCATCTACAACTATTTGCAGGTGAAGGACAGCGACCGGCAGACCACCCTGTCCACCAACGTGCTGTTCGGCGTGCAGTCCATCCAGCGGAAGGACACGGAGCT
Source organism: uncultured Eubacteriales bacterium (assembly GCA_900548615.1). Taxonomy (GTDB): domain Bacteria; phylum Bacillota; class Clostridia; order Oscillospirales; family Oscillospiraceae; genus Vescimonas. The sequence continues at coordinate 6,474 of URKW01000054.1, forward strand.
GACGGGAATGTACTACGACTACGCGCTGGCGGCGCCCTGCATGGCGGGCATGAACGGCAGCGACAACGACAGCCGCGCCGTCATGATCCTGGGCATGGGCTCCGGCACCTACGCTAGCTATTGCGTGCGGTACTTTCCCGGTGTGACGGTGCAGGGCGCGGAGATCGACAAAAAGATTGCCGATATCGCCACGGAGTATTTCGGCCTGCCGGACAGCGTGGAGGTGGCGGTGGAGGACGGCCGGGCGTACCTGACCGCCTCGGAGAAGCAGTTTGACGTGATCATGGTGGACGCCTATCAGGACATCACCATTCCCTTTCAGCTGTCCAGCGTGGAGTTTTTCACCGAGGTACAGCGGCATCTGAAGCCCGGCGGCGTCATGGTGGTGAACCTGAACATGACCTCCGCGCAGGACGGCTCCATCAACCAGTACCTGTGCGACACCATGTCCAGCGTGTTCGCCCACACCTACACCGTCAACGTGCCCGCCAACACCAATACGGTGGTATTCTGCTCCGATTCCGATGACCTGCGGCAGACCTTTGACGAAAACCGCGTTCTTCTGCAAAACACCAGCTACGCCGCCATGATGGAAACGGTAGTGCGGGATCTGCGGGACTACACCGGCGGGGATCATATCCTGACGGATGACAAGGCCCCGGTGGAGCTGCTGGGCATGCGGGTGCTGGACGAGCTGATCGACGGCCAGCTGAGCTACTATAAAGAGCAGTTCTCCATGGAGGAGATCATCAATATGGTGACATAAGAAAAAGACGGCGCACGCCGTCTTTTTCTTATGTTCACAGCTATTTCAGCCAGCCGCCGAAGAAGAATTCCCGCAGCTGCTTGTAAAGCACCGTACCCGCAAGGCCCAGGAGCAGCAAGAACCACGTCAGAAAAACCAGCCAGCCTACGTCATAGGTTTCGGTCAGATTCCGCATGCCGGTCAGTTCTCCTACTCGATCCGACCCATTATATACGACAGTGGGCGGCAGGGTCGAGGCCCAGATACGCAGGGCGATCTTCCCCAGAATGGCGAGGATCATCGTGAACAGCCACACGATGCGCATAATCGGCCACTTGCTCTCCGCCGATGGAGCAGCCGTCGGCGCGGCCTGCGCTGTGGTCTCTCCATTCTCCAGCAGCAGGTAGTCGGTGCTGACGCCGAACAGGCGGCTGAGGGCCACCACGTTCTCCGTGTCCGGCACGGACGCGCCGCTTTCCCACTTGAACAGAGCCTGCCGGGAGACATTGATCTGCGTGGCCAGCCCCTCCTGACTCCAACCGCGGGCCTTGCGCAGGGCTTGCAGCTTTTCTCCAAAGGTCATAGGCGTTTCTCCTTTCCGTTTCTGGTGCTATTCTACCAAAAACAGGGTGGAAAGTCCACCTATCAGGGCTTCCAAATCCGCAACTGGAGTTGACATTGGGCGGGTCGGAAGCCCTTTTGACAATGGCAGCAGCCTTGCGTGGATGATTGCGGACACGCCAGCCGTATCTATTGCATATTCCAGAGCTTTGCATATAGCCCATCTTTTTTCATAAGCTCGTCATGCGTACCAGCCTCCGCAATCCGCCCATGTTCCATAACGTAGATGCGGTCACAGTTCCTGATCGTAGTCAATCGGTGGGCAATTATCATGCAAGTCGTATCGCTATTGACCTGAGAAATTGTATTTTTAATGCTGGCTTCGGTGATGGTATCCAGATTGCTGGTCGCTTCATCCAGAATCAGCAGCTGTGGTTTTTTCAGCAGCGCTCTGGCGATTGCAAGTCTCTGTCGTTGTCCTCCGGAGAGATTCATCCCGTTTTCATCCAGCGGCGTATCGTAGCCCAAAGGCAGCTTGCCGATAAATTCATCAGCTCGGCTGATTTTGCACACTTGCTCAATCTCCGCATCGGTCGCTTCCGCATTGCCCAATTTCAAATTGTTCTTTATCGTGTCGGAAAACAGAAATGTATTTTGATCCACATAGGCGACGGCCCGACGCAGCGCATACAGATCCAGTTCCTTTACATCCCCGCCATTCAGTAGGATACTGCCCCGCTCCGGCTCATAAAACCGCAGCAGCAGCTTCGCCAGCGTGGTCTTTCCACTGCCGCTCTCTCCCACGATTGCGATTTTTTCTCCCTTGCTGATGGTAAAGCTGATATCTTCCAGCGTAAGCTCCCGGTTGCCATAACGGAAATCAACGTTTTGAAACGCAAGCGTGTCGATAACAGGCAGCGTCTCTCCGCCCTCCTCGATCTCTTCACTATGCAGATCAAGGATATCATTTAAGCGATCCGCCGCCACAAAAGCCGTTTGGATCGTCGGTTGTAATCCTATCAAATTCTTGATCGGCTCCGTAAAATATGCCAGCAACGCATAGAACGTCATGACTGAACCGACCGTCACCTGTCCGCTCAGCGCCATGTAAAAGCCCAGCCAGAGTATGGCGACGGTTCCTATCAGCTCGATCGTTCCCGCCAGCGTATCCTGCAAGGCGGAGATCATACTGCTCTTTACAATGGCATCAATAAAGCGTTGAAATTTTCCCGTCGTTTTCTCCTTGCTCTGCTTCTCGGCGCAGGCCGCCTTCACCGTCTCCACGCCGTCAATACTTTCCTTGAAGTAGGACTGTAGTCTGGCATCATTTTCCATTACACTTCGGTTGCTCTTTTCGATGGGCTTGCGAAAAATCAGGACAACCGCCGCATACAGGATCACAACCGGCAGCGCGACAAAAAAGAGCCGTCTGTTTTGCAGATACAAAATCACACCGCAGGCGACGACCATTATCGAATCCATCAGCAGCGTCAGTGTTGCCGTTGAGATAGCCTGCCGGATCGTGGACGCATCCGAAAAGCGGGACAGATATTCGCCCGTCTGCCGAACGGAGATCGACGACACCGGCAGATTCATAATATGGTTGTAGTAAGACAGCGTAAGACGGATGTCTATTTTTCTGGATATCAGAATAATCAGATAGCTTCGCGCAAGCTGGATTCCGGCCTGTACAAGATACATTGCGATTAGAACGCAGAATATAACGTGAAAGTTCTTCGCGTAAACCGCAAGGGCTTCCACAGTCCGCTCCAACGGGCTTTCGTCCTCGTGGGAATGCTCTTCTACCTCGCCTATATCAACACTTTCCTCCGCGTAAGGCTCTGAAAAGAAGTCATCCAGCACGATTTGAAAGACAAAGGAGCCTAAAATCCCAATCGCGGAAATGACCAGCGACAGCGCCAGAATCGCCGCCAGCTTTCGGTATTGTCCTTTCAGCAGCGTAAAGAACTTTGAAAAGCTGCCTTTTGTTTCGTTCTTCTTTTGAAACCCGGCAGTCTTTTCAAATGTCACGATATAGCCCGTCCAGCACGAAAAGAACTGCTCCGGTGTCATCCTTTGCTTTCCTTTTCCCGGATCGGCAATTTGAAACCTGCCATGCTTCACGCCGTATACCACAACATAATGCAGCATGGTATCCTCAGAAACCGTGTGTGCGACAAAGGGAAAGCATATCTCCCCGTTTGCTATCCCCTCCGCCAGCTCGTCCGGGCCGCCGGAAAGCGCTTCCGCTTTGAAGCCGATCTTCTCCGCACCGTCGACCAGACCATACAGGTTCGTGCCAATCTTATCTGTCTTGGTCAGCTCTCTGCACTTCGTGATGGGGAGCGACATTCCGTAGTGCTTTGCGACCATCGCAAGACATGCCGCGCCGCAGTCACGCATATCGTGTTGAATTATAGCTTTCATTGTATCATTTTGTTGCAAAACAGTGGGAGACTATTCCTCCCACTGTTTTTGTCAATTTGTAGCTTTTCTTATAAATTCAGAATTGGAATCACCGCTCGTTTTCCCAACGCAATACTATTTTGCGAAGCGTAACGTATGGTGCCTATTACCATCTGTGTTTGCATGTCCAGCAGCTCTTCGGATATGTGTAGCACTTTCCATATCTTGCGTGTTCATATCTAATTCTAATCGCTTTGCCGATCGACGTTCCAGCAACCACAGCAATGCCAGCGAGAATCCAGAAAGAGCCATCTACCTTGCGCATCTCATTTGCATTCAGCTTCTTCATTCATTTCACCCCCTCTCCCCTCTAAAGTAGCTATAGCAAAGTGGAATAGTCGCCGTGCTATCTCGGGTAATTCTCGAAAGAGTACAATTCAAAACTCTAATTTTCTACGTTATACCGCTTATTTTACCCTTGAAAAATCAACAAATTCCTGTATACTTGTATTAAGAAAGGTGTACCTTTGCAATTTGCAAAAGTACACCTTTCCAAAATTTTCCCCGTTTTGTTTAAGGGAAGTTTACATATTCCGTACAGAAAAATACCCCTGCCTGTCTACTCGGACAGGCAGGGGTATCCAACAAGGAACCGCTCGGGCCAAACGGCCTGAGCGGTTCCTGTTTGCTTTATTTACCCTTTATTCGGCGCTTTGGGGGTGGTCAGGGGAATCCTCCGCTGCTTCGGCGGGGGACTCGGCTTCACCGGCGGCTTCCTCCGCTTCCTCGGCGATGGCTTCGGCCTGCGCTTCGGCGGCGGGAATCTTCTCCACGACCACCTTGCCGTCATGCAGCGTTACCTTGGCGGTGTCGCCGTACTTCAGCTTGCCCTCCAGCATCTGCTCGGCCACGGCGTCCTCCACGGTGTTCTGGATGGAACGGCGCAGGGGACGTGCGCCATACTCGGCGTCGAAGCCGTCCTTGGCAAGAGCCGCAACCGCGTCCTCGTCGGACACCAGCGTGATGCCCTGCTGGGCCATACGCTTGCCGGTGACGGACAGCATACGGTGGGCGATCTTCACAATGTCCTCCTCCGTCAGCTGGCGGAACACGATGGTCTCGTCGATACGGTTCAGGAACTCCGGCTTGAAGGTGCGCTTCAGCTCGGCCATCACGGCTTCCCTGATACGGGCGAACCGGGCGGCCTCGTTGGCTTCCTTCTGCTTCTCGCTGCCGTCAAAGCCCAACGGGGCGTTCTCGGCGGCGGTGATGTTCTTGGCACCCACGTTGGAGGTCATGACGATGACGGTGTTCTTGAAGTCCACCCGGCGACCCTGAGAGTCGGTGACGATGCCATCCTCCAGAATTTGCAGCAGGATGTTCCACACGTCCTCGTGGGCCTTTTCGATCTCATCGAACAGCACCACGGAATAGGGCTTGCGGCGCACCTTTTCGGTCAGCTGGCCGCCCTCCTCGTGACCTACATAGCCGGGAGGAGAGCCTACCAGACGGGACACGGTGTGACGCTCCATATACTCGGACATGTCGATACGGATCATGGCGTTTTCATCGCCGAACATGGCTTCGGCCAGCGCCTTGCACAGCTCGGTCTTGCCTACGCCGGTGGGGCCCAGGAACAGGAAGGAGCCGATGGGACGCTTGGGGTCCTTCAGACCCACACGGCCACGGCGGATGGCGCGGGCCACGGCGGTGACGGCCTCGTCCTGCCCCACCACACGCTGGTGCAGCGTCTCCTCCAGACGCAGCAGCCGCAGGCTCTCGTCCTCCGTCAGACGGTTGACGGGGATGCCCGTCCAGCCGGCCACCACGTTGGCGATGTCATCGGCGGTGACGGTGCCGCGGTTCTGGCTCAGCTTTCTGCGCCAGTTGTCCCGCTCGATCTCCACCTGATCGGTGTAATTCTTCTCGATATCCCGCAGCTGGGCGGCCTTCTCGTAGTCCTGGGCGGTGATGGCTTCCGCCTTCTCACGGTGCAGGGCGGCGATCTTCTCCTCCAGCGACTTCAGGTCGGGGGAGGCGCTCTCCGCCTTCATGCGCACCTGCGAGGCGGCCTCGTCCATCAGGTCGATAGCCTTATCCGGCAGGAAACGGTCGTTGATATACCGGCGGGAGAGGGACACGGCGGCCTCCAGCGCCTCATCGGTGATGGTCAGCTTGTGGTGAGCTTCGTACTTATCCCGCAGGCCCTTCAGAATGGCCACGGTGTCCTCGGCAGAGGGCTCGCCCACGGTGACGGGCTGGAACCGGCGCTCCAGCGCGGCATCCTTCTCGATGTACTTGCGGTACTCATTCAGGGTGGTTGCGCCGATGACGCGAATCTCACCACGGCCCAGAGCGGGCTTGATGATGTTGGCGGCATCCACAGCACCCTCGGCGCTGCCTGCGCCTACGATGGTGTGGAGCTCATCGATGAACAGGATCACGTTGCCGTCCTTCTTCACCTCGTCCAGCGCGTTCTTGATACGCTCCTCAAACTCGCCGCGGTACTTGGTACCGGCCACCATGCCGCTGAGGTCAAGGCTCAGTAGCTTCTTGTTCAGCAGCTCCTCCGGCACGTCGGCACTGGCGATGCGCTGGGCAAGACCCTCGGCGATGGCGGTCTTGCCGACGCCGGGCTCGCCGATCAGCACGGGGTTGTTCTTGGTGCGGCGGGACAAAATCTGCACCACACGCTGAATTTCCTTATCGCGGCCGATGACAGGATCCAGCTTGCCCTGACGGGCGGCTTCGGTCAGGTCGCGGGTGAATTCCTCCAGCGTCTTGCCGGTCTTTTTGTTCTCCTTGTTGGGGGTGCTTGTGCCGCTGGTGACAGTGTGGGGCGAGCTCTCGCTGAGCTTCTGCTGCACGCTGGCGTACATCTTCCGGGGATCCACACCCACGGTGCGCAGGATGCGCACGGCCATATTGCTGCCCTCACGCAGCAGGCCCATCAACAGATGCTCGGTGCCGATGTACCCGGCGCCCATCCGGTGGGATTCGCCCACAGCCAGCTCGATGACGCTCTTGGCGCGGGGCGTCAGGCCCTGACTGGGCGCGTCGCCGGAGGTGCCCTGTCCCACGTTATGCCGCAGGATACCGGAGATCATCTCGTCGGTGAGGCCGTATTCGGTCAGCACGCGGTGGGCAATGCCCTCTTCCTCCCGCAGCAGACCCAGCAGCAGATGCTCGCAGCCTACGTAATCATGGCCCATATCCTGGGCGGCTTCCTGCGCCAGACGCAGGGATTCCTCAGCACGAGGGGTGAATTTATTCTCATTCATAAATGGTCACATCCTTTTTCCTATTTTGGGTCTTACGCGGAGAGCTTCTTCAGCTCGTCACGCAGACGGGCCGCTTCCTCGTAGTTCTCGCTGTCCACGGCGTTCTTCAGCTGGGTCTCCAGCGCGTTGCGCTGGCGCTCCTTCTGGAGACGGACAGCCTCGTCCCGGCCCACCAGTCCGGCGGGCACGTCAGGGCTTTCGGGGATGCCGGCAGCGGCACGGGCCGCTTCCTCCAGCGGGGCGGGGAATTCGGTCATGCGGTTGGACAGCATACCGAAATCCTCCAGCAGCGAGAAGGGATCGAAGAAGCTGCGGCGGAAGGGACGGAAGCTCTGCTCCAGACGGCTGGTATAGCCCAGCTCCGCCGCGCAGTCGGGACACAGATGCACCTGTGTCACTCTGCCGTTGATATTGCTCTGATAATAGAAGGTGGCTTCGTTACGGCCACAGCGTTCGCATTTCATAAATCATAACCTCCTTTGGAAAAATCAAACCAAATGGATCAATACCTGCTTGAAGATATCGCTGCGCAGCATGTCGCGGCAGCTTTTGTCCACCCGGCGCAGCGCCCGGTCGCCGGTTCCGGCCAGCAGAGACCGTCCCGCCTCGGCGGAAATGGCTTCGCTGTCCACCAGATTCTGCACGATGGCCCGTGCACTGGCGGCGTCCAGCTCGTCGCCGATGGAGTTGATGACGTGCATCAGCAGCGTTTTGCGGTCTGTCCGCACCCGCGTGATGCGGATGTAGCCGTTGCCGCCCCGGCGACTTTCCACAATGTAGCCGTGCTCCGGAGAGAAGCGGGTGGACATGACGTAGTTGATCTGGCTGGGCACGCAGTTGAACCGCTGGGCCAGATCGCTGCGCTGCAGCTCCAGCACACCGTCCGTTTCATCCAATGCCGATTGGATAAAGCCGGCGATCACGTCCGAGATACCCATATGCAAGACCTCCTTGTTTGACTTTGCCTTTCTTTGACCTTTGAGCATATGATACACCTGCCCGCCTACAATGTCAATAGATAAATTTGACTTTCTTTGACTTTTTCTGTAAACAATCTGTGAACGGCCTGCGCAACCTGAAGTTGCGCCCCAAAACGGAAGAAAACGGAAAATGCAAGTTGAAATTGCTGTACAAGAGAGGGTGGGGTAGGGTATAATAGAAATGTATAGAGCCGATGTTCACGATGGCCGCCCGTATACGGACAGTGTACAGCAAATGGCGTGTAGGGGCGGACGACTCTGTCCGCCCTGATGATGACCGCACCATTTCCGATAGGGCCGACAGAGTCGTCGGCCCCTACAAAGGCGCTATCGATGACGTGCCGATTCAGGCGGCGGGGTGTGGTCACCCCGCCCTACGGAATGGTCACCGATAGAATTTCGTAGGGCGCGATGATCCTGTTGCGGTGCCTAAAATTTCTACGCTGCCTTACGGCGGGGGGCTGGAAATTTTTACGCTGCCACCTTTGGCCACG
>URKW01000055.1 GCA_900548615.1 uncultured Eubacteriales bacterium
AAAAGGCCGGTAGGGCGTAAGCCGTACCGGCTTTTTTTACATATTTTCCGGGCGCTGCGGAGAGAATAAGCAGCGGTGGAAAATTTTTCTGAAAAATTTCAAAAAAACTCTTTACAAATCCAAAAGGGTGTGGTACTATACTAATGCAAACAATAATTGTTATCGATTAAAGAAAGGGGGAATGCCAATGGAGACAGCCACAAGATACAGTCCTAAGCGAGAGGCAATTTTGAAGTGCCTGCGCTCCACCACGTGCCATCCCTCGGCGGAATGGGTGTACACCCAGCTGAAGCCACAGATCCCCGATTTGTCGCTGGCCACGGTGTATCGTAATCTGGCCCGCTTCCGCAGCGAGGGCGCGGTGCAGGTTATCGGCTGTGTGGATGGCGAGGATCGCTACGACGGTAACGTCGCCCCTCACGGACACTTTATCTGCCGCGGCTGCGGCGCGGTCATCGACCTGCCGCCCATTCCGGTGGACGCCCCGGATCTGGCTCAGGTGGGAGGGCAGGAGAGCTACAGCGTTACATTCTACGGTCGGTGCAATCAGTGCCTGGCGAAAGAGAAAATCAGTTGACAATGGCTGCTTTTTGGACAAGAGCAGCGTCAAAATAAGAACAAAACAAATATTTAATTACGACAATGGAGGTAAAAAGTTATGAAGAAGTGGGTCTGCCCTGTTTGCGGTTATGTTCATGAAGGTGATGTTCCCCCCGCTGAGTGCCCGGTGTGCCATGTTTCCGGTGAGAAGTTCACCCTGCAGGCCGAGGAGAAGTCCTGGGCTGCCGAGCATGTGGTAGGCGTCGGCAAGGTGTTCGGCGACAACGTGCCCGAGGAAGTCCGCAAGGAGATCATCGACGGTCTGCGCGCCAACTTCGAGGGCGAGTGCTCCGAGGTGGGTATGTATCTGGCCATGGCCCGTGTGGCTCATCGTGAGGGCTATCCCGAGATCGGCCTGTACTGGGAGAAGGCCGGTCTGGAAGAAGCCGAGCACGCCGCCAAGTTCGCCGAGCTGCTGGGCGAGGTCATCACCGACAGCACCAAGAAGAATCTGCAGATGCGCGTGGACGCCGAGAACGGTGCTACTGCCGGTAAGTTCGAGCTGGCCAAGCTGGCCAAGCAGTACAATCTGGACGCCATCCATGACACCGTCCATGAAATGGCCCGCGACGAGGCCCGCCACGGCAAGGCCTTTGAGGGTCTGCTGAACCGCTACTTCGGCAAGTAAGCGATATTAGACCAATACAATTCGTAAAAAGCGGAGAGGGATGATCCCTCTCCGCTCTTTGTTTTTCGGTGAAGCACAGTGCTGCCTTAGAAGCGGTGACTGCGCTTTGTTGATGTTTCTGAGAAATAATGAATGATTGTCCCATATCACCGCATCGCGCGAAAAAACCGGAAATACGGCATGTTTGCACCGATTTTTTTATTACAGAATGATTGTTTACAAATTGTGAATAAAGGTTTCCGGGGGACGGATCACCACGCGGGCGTTGTCCGCCACGGATTCGGTGAGGAAGGCGTTGCCGCCCACCACGGCGTTTTCGCCGATGACCGTCTCGCCGCCGAAGATGGACGCGCCGGAGTAGATGGTGGCGCCGTCGCCCACGGTGGGGTGGCGTTTGCCGCTGCTGTGAGCGCGACCGCCGCGGGGACTGAGTGCGCCCAGCGTCACGCCCTGATACAGCTTCACATGGTCGCCGATGATGGTGGTCTCGCCTACCACAATGCCGGTGCCGTGGTCGATGAAGAAATAGCTGCCGATCTGCGCGCCGGGGTGAATATCGATACCGGTGCGGCTGTGGGCGTACTCCGTCATCATGCGGGGGATGGTGGGCACGTGGCGCAGGTACAGTTCGTGGCTGACCCGATAGGCGAAGATGGCGAACAGGCCGGGATAGGCCAGCACGATCTCCTCCCGGTTCTGGGCGGCGGGGTCGCCGTCAAAAATGGCGTCAATATCCGTCAGCAGAAGCTGCTGGATGCGGGGCAGCTGCTCCACCACCTCGCGGGCGATCTGGGGTGCGCGGCCCTCGTCTTCCAGAGGCAGCGCCAGCGCAATCTGCTGGGAAAGACTGGTTTCGATCCGCTCCAGCAGCAGCGCGGCGTAGTCCGCCGCCGCCAGCGTCATCAGGGCGGGGTCGCCGAAATAGGCGGGGAACATCAGCTGACGCATTTCCTTCAGCAGTGTGATGATAGCCTTGCGGTCAGGCAGGCGCAGGCGGCTGCCGTACATGGGAATGTCAGCGTTTTTCATGGTTTCGGCCATTGTGCGGGCCGCGTTGCAGATATATTCCTCGTACACGGTTATTCCTCCGACCAAAGGGGTGTGGACAGGTAACGGTTGCCATCGTCGGGCAGCAGCGCCACGATGGTCTTGCCCTTGTTTTCGGGGCGGCGGGCCAGTTCGTCGGCAGCCCACAGAGCGGCACCGGAGGTGATACCGGCCATAACGCCCTCGGTACGGGCCAGCAGACGGCCGGTGCGGTAAGCGTCCTCGTCGGTGACGGTGACGATCTCATCCACCACAGAGCTGTCATAGTTGCTGGGGACGAAGTTGGCCCCGATGCCCTGCAAGCCGTGAGGGCCTGCGTGGCCCTGACTCAGCAGAGGAGAGGAGGCGGGCTCCACCGCCACGATGCGGATGCTGGGGTTCTGCTCCTTCAGGTAGCGGCCCACGCCGCTGATGGTGCCGCCGGTGCCGACACCGGCCACGAAAATGTCCACGTGACCCTCGGCGTCCCGCCAGATCTCCGGGCCGGTGGTCTTGTAGTGGGCGGCGGGGTTGGCGGGGTTATCGAACTGGCTGGGGATGAAGCTGCCGGGAATGGACGCGGCCAGCTCCTCCGCCTTTGTCACGGCACCGGCCATGCCGCCGGTCTCCACCAGCACCAGCTCCGCGCCGTAGGCCTTCAGCATGGCCCGGCGCTCGGCGCTCATGGAAGCGGGCATGGTGAGGATCACCCGGTAGCCCCGCGCCACAGCCATGGCTGCCAGACCGATGCCGGTGTTGCCGGAGGTAGGCTCGATCACGGTGCCGCCGGGCTGCAAAGCGCCGGTGGCCTCCGCCTGATCCAGCATTTCCAGCGCGATACGATCCTTGGCGCTGCCGGCGGGGTTGAAGCGCTCCAGCTTCGCCAGAATGGTGGCGGGCAGCTGACGCTGACGGACATAGTTATCTACGCTCAGCAGCGGGGTATTGCCCACAAGCTGCGACACAGAATGATAAATAGCCATGATATCGTTCCTTTCTTTTTCTTATGATATGTAGAAAAAAGCAGAGGGTGTATGAAAGCTCATACACCCTCTGCGTGAATCAACACACCTTCCGCGCCTATTTGACGCGGCGGGAAAACGTATGACCTTCCAGCGCACAGCGAAGCGTGCCCATGCAACACATGGACAGACAGCTATCACAACAGGCGCGAAGCATCATACGGTGTTTTCTCCTTTTCAAAAGTCTACTGCTATTATAGGCTTATCTCCAACACTGTGTCTATGGGCAGGACGCACAAAGTCCGTCGGGAAAGAACGAAAAGTATTCAGCAAATAGCCGAAGACCACGGCTCCTTCGCCACATAGAACATGGCCAGCGCGCCGGGGCCTACGTGGCTGCCGGTGACAGGCTCGTAGTCCACGAGGATGATACGGGCCTTAGGGTCAGACTCCTTCAGCATGGCGGCCAGCGCCAGCGCCTCGTCCCGGCATCCGGCGTGGGCGATGCCGATGGGCCAGCGGCCCAGCAGCTCGGCGTTGGCGGCGAAGTTGTCCGCCAGCGCACGGACGGAGCGCTTGCGGCCCTGCACCTTGCCGAACACCACGATGCGGCCCGCCTCGTCGCCCTTCAGCAGCGGCTTGATCCGCAGGGCTGTGCCTACGGCGGCGGCGACGCCGGACACCCGGCCGCCCCGGCGCAGGTGCATCAGGTCGTCCACGGTGAAGATCTGGCGGATACGGGGACGCAGCTCCGCCAGCTCACGCACCGTCTCGTCCAGTGTATAGCCCGCCTCGCGGCATGTGGCGGCGTGAAGCACCTGAATGCCCTCGCCCAGCGAGGCGGCGCGGGTGTCGAACACCACCAGCCGCCGCTGGGGATACTCCTCGCGCAGCTCACGGGCGGCCATCACCGCCGACTGGTACGCGCCGCTGATGCCGGAGGACATGCCCACGTGGAGAATGTCGTGGCCCTCCTCCAGCAGCGGCTCCCACAGCTGGCGGTACTGATCCATGGAGATCATGGAGGTGCTGGCGGGCGTGTGCCGCAGCATTTCGTAGTAGGCGTCGCCGTCAAAGGCGGACAGGTCAAGGCACTGGTGCTCGACCTCGTTGACAATATAGGAGAACGGCAGCAGATACAGCTGGTGCCATTGCAGCTCGGCGGTGGGCAGATTGGCGGATGTATCGGTAGAGATCACAAAGGACATGATAGATACCTCTCTTATATCTAATGAATGATATTATTATATAGAGTTTTCGGGACATGTCAATAGCGTCCGGCGATTTGACTTGTCATTTTCCGCAGTATATGCTATAATTCCGACAAATACACACGCGGGAGAGAGAAAAGAACGATGCAGGAGATTTACGATTCCCGGCTGGTGGCCGGAAAGCTTCGCCGGTGGAGCCACTATTTGCAGCACTACCGCCTGCCCACATGGGAGCAGATCCCCACGCTGGGCCTTTATATGGATCAGGTGCTGACGCTGCTGAGCCGGTATCTGCCCTTTTTGCCCAAAAAGGAGAAGGAGGAGCAGATCATCACCACCAGCGCCATCAACAACTATGTCCGCATGAAGCTGATGCCCGCGCCGGAGAAGAAAAAGTATAACCGCATCCACATCGCCTACCTGATCATGATCTGCGCCTTGAAGCAGAGCCTGACCATGTCGGAGATCCAGAAGATCCTGCCCAACGGCCTGACGGAGGACGAGGTGAAAAAGACCTACGAGGCCTTTGTGGATCAGTACACCGATTCCGCCCGTGTCTTCGTCTCCATGGTGGAGAGCATGGCGGCCCAGCTACTGGCGGCGGAGAGCGCCGATGCGGCGGACGTCAACAGCTTTGTGCTGTCCACGGCGGTGATGACCAACTTCTCCCGGCTGCTGACCACCAAGCTGCTGGATCTGCAGAACGCCCCGTTTACGGAAGAGGCGGTGGCGCTGTGGAACCCGGAGGAATAACGCAAAAAGAGACACCGCCGGTGTCTCTTTTTTATGTGGGGAATAGTAAAATAAGGGAACTTAATTTAAGCTCTCCGCGTTCAGCGCAAACAGCTCGTCGATGCGCTGCTTTAGCCGCCGGTGCTCCGGTGCGGTCAGCTGGTCGTCACCGGCCAGCAGCTCCCGTGCGGCGGTCTGGGCCTCGGATAGCAAAAGCATGTCGCAGTTGAGGTCGGCAATTTGCAGCATGGGCAGGCCGTGCTGCCGCTGGCCGAAGAAATCGCCGGGGCCCCGGAGCTTCAAGTCCTCCTCCGCGATCTTGAAGCCGTCGTTGGTGTCCGTCAGGGCCTTCAGGCGGCGCTTTGTCTCCTCGCCGCCGCCTTGCGACACCAGCACGCAGTAGCTCTTCGCTTTGCCCCGGCCCACACGGCCCCGCAGCTGGTGCAGCTGGCTCAGGCCGAAGCGCTCGGCGTTTTCCACCACCATCAGCGTGGCGTTGGGCACGTCCACACCCACCTCCACCACGGTGGTGGACACCAGAATATCCGCCTCGCCGCCGGCAAAGGCCGCCATGACGGCCTCCTTCTCCTTGGGCTTCATCTTGCCGTGAAGTACCGCGATCCTCAGGTCGGGGAAGGTCTCCTCCTGCAAGGTCTTTGCATAGGCCGTCACGGCCTTGCGCTCGTCGGGCAGCTCGTCGCCGTCGCCCACCAGCGGGCAGACGATGAACACCTGATGTCCCTCCTCCACCTGCTTGCGGATGAAGCCGTTCAGCCGCGCCCGATACCGCTCGTCCACGGCGAAGGTGTCCACCCTCTGCCGTCCCGGCGGCAGCTGGTCAATGACGGACACATCCAGATCGCCGTAGATGATCAGCGCCAGCGTCCGGGGAATGGGGGTGGCGGACAGCACCAGCATATGGGGATTCTCTGCCTTCTGTCCCAGTGCCGACCGCTGAGCCACGCCGAAGCGGTGCTGCTCGTCGGTGACCACCAGGCCCAGCCTTTGGTACTGCACATCCTCCGTCAGCAGGGCGTGGGTGCCGATGCAAAGACTAATGCTGCCGTCGGAGAGTCCCTCCAGAATGGCGCGGCGCTCTTTCACTTTCGTGGAGCCGGTCAGCAGCGCACAGGAGATGCCGAACCGCTCCAGCAGCGGCGACAGATTCTCATAATGCTGCCGGGCCAGAATTTCCGTGGGAGCCATCAGTGCCGACTGCCAGCCGCTCTGGGCCGCAAACCACACGCAGGCGGAGGCCACCATGGTCTTGCCGCTGCCCACGTCACCCTGACACAGCCGGTTCATGGGCCGCGAGGAGGTCATGTCCCCCACTGCGTCGCCGATGGCGCGGCGCTGGGCGTCCGTCAGTGGGAAGGGCAGCGCGTCATAGAAGGGCTGCATGTCGGCGGCACGGCACATCGGGCCCGTCACGTCCACCCGCCGGGAGCGCAGCAAATGCAGCCCGCAGGTGACAAGAAACAGCTCCTCGAACACCAGCCGCCGGTGAGCCTGGGCCAGTGCCTCGAAGCTGGCGGGAAAGTGGATGTTCTCATAGGCATAGTTGACATAACACAGCTGATGGGTCATGCGCACTGCATCCGGCAGCACGTCCGGCAGCAGCTCCCGGCACGCGTCCAGCCCCTGCCGCACCGCCTTTTGCAGCAGCAGCTGGCTGACGCCCCTGGTCAGCGGATACACCGGCATGATACGGCCCGTCAGCTGGTGCTGCCCGTCCGGCTCCATCAGGGGATTCACCATCTGGCGGCGCAGGAGGTTGCCCTCCACCTTGCCGCAGAACACGAAGCTGTCGCCGGGGCGAAGGCTCTGGCGGTACGCCTGATTGAAAAAGGTCACGTCCAGCGTGCCGGTTTCGTCCACCGCCCGCACCTTCACCACCGTGCGTCCGCCGGGGATGCGGCGGCTGGTGGGGACGGCGGCGATCATGGCCCGGCAGCAGGCCGTCTCCCCCACAGGAAGCTCCGCAATGGGATAGATGACGCTGCGGTCCTCATAGCGGCGGGGAAAGAAGCCGATCAGATCCCGCAAAGTACGGACGCCCAGCTTTTCCAGCGCCTTGGCTCGTGTCTCGCCGATACCCTTGATGTAGCGCACATTGGTGTTCAGGTCTGCCATTCTCCCGCCTCCCTTTTCTTATTTTTCCCCATTATACCAGTTTTCCGCCGGGAATACAATCGAAAAGAAACCTGTCCCGACGGTTGCACCGGAAGCGGGAATCGATTATAATAGAGCCACCTGACAATAACATCGGAAAGGAGCCGCTTCTATGGCCGAAAAACGCAGTATTTGTCTCATCAACGATTCCTTCCCGCCGGTGATCGACGGCGTGGCCAACGCCGTCACCAACTACGCCACCGTCATCCAAAAGGGCTACGGCGACGCCACGGTGGTGACGCCCTATTACCCCGATGCCGACGACAGCGCCTATCCCTTCCCGGTGCTGCGCTATCCCAGCATCGACATGACGAAGCTGGTGGGCTACCGGGCGGGCTTCCCCCTGTCTCCGGAGCTGATGGAGCAGGTGGAGGGCCGTCACATTGACCTGATCCACAGCCACTGTCCTGTCACCTCCACGGTGCTGGCCCGGATGCTGCGGCAGCGGCTGCATGTGCCGCTGGTGTTCACCTATCACACCAAATTCGATATCGACATTGCCAACGCTATCCACAGCAAGCGGCTGCAGGAGGCCTCCATCAAGCTGCTGGTGGAGAACATCTCCGCCTGTGACGAGGTGTGGACGGTCAGCCACGGCGCGGGAGAGAACCTCCGCTCGCTGGGCTATCAGGGGGAGTATATCGTCATGCCCAACGGCGTGGACTTCCCCGCCGGACGGCTGCCGGAGGAAAGGGTGCGCGCCGTGGGCGAGGGCATTGACCTGCCGGACGGTGTGCCGCTGCTGCTGTTCGTGGGCCGCATGATGTGGTACAAGGGTCTGCGGATCATTCTGGACGCCCTGAAGCAGCTGAAGGACGAGGGCCGGGACTTCCGCATGGTGTTCGTGGGCAAGGGCACCGACGGCGACGCCATCCGGGCCTACGCCGAGGAGCTGGCGCTCTGCGACAAGGTATTCTTTCTGGCGCCCTGCTATGACCGGGAGATCATCCGGGCGTGGTATTGCCGCGCCGACCTGTTCCTGTTCCCCTCCACCTTTGACACCAACGGCCTTGTGGTGCGCGAGGCGGCGGCCTGCGGCCTTGCCAGCGTGCTGATCGCCGGAAGCTGCGCCGCCGAGGACGTGACCGACGGACAGAACGGCTTTTTCATCGAGGAAAACGCCGATTCCATGGCGGCCATGCTGCGCCGTCTGCTGCCCCAGCGGGAGCTGATGCGGCAGGTGGGCGGAAACGCGCAAAAGGAAATTTATATTTCGTGGGAGGACTCCATCGCCAACGCCTGCCGCCGGTATGAGGTGGTGCTGGACAACTTCCGCCGTGGCCTCTACCCGGCCCACGATACCCGGATGGACGATCTGCTGCGGGGCACGGCGGAGTCGCTGGACGCCATCAACCGCATCCGCGCCATTCCCCAGCAGCTGCGCTCCGCCATGGACGAGGACGTGCGCCAGTGGCACGACGAGGTGCAGGAAAACCGTCTGCGGGCACAGGAAAATCGCCAGAAGCTGCAGGAAAAGCTGACGCAATTCCGCCAGCGGATCGACCGGTATCTGTAAAAAAGCTTGCGGTATGACCCACGTTATGATACCATAAAGATATCCCGCCCGTTTTCGGGCATTGAAACAAAGGAATCTGCATCATATGAATATAAAAATTTCCGCAGACAGCACTGCGACCTGTCCCCCGAGCTGGTAGAGCGCTACCGCATCGGCATCGCGCCGCTGTACATCGTCCGGGACGGCGAATCGCTGGTGGACGGCGTGGACATCACGCCCGACGAGATCTACGACCATGTGGCCAAGGGCGGCAGCATGTGCTCCACGGCGGCGGTGTCGGTGTACGACTATGAGGAGTTCTTCCGCAAGGAGCTGGAGAGCGCCGACGCGGTGGTACATTTCCACATCTCCGGTGACATGTCCGCCTGCTACCAGAACGCCTGCATCGCGGCGGCGGAGGTGGGCAATGTCTATCCTGTGGACGCCCGCAATCTCTCTACCGGCATCGGTCTGCTGGTGCTGGAGGCGGCGGAGCTGGCGCAAAATGGCCAGCTGACCGCCCAGGAGATCCAGCAGCGGATGGAGCAGCGGCGTGAGCTGCTGGACGTGAGCTTTCTGGTGGAGCAGTTGGGCTATCTCCGCAAGGGCGGCCGGTGCTCCAGCGTGGCGGCGCTGGGCGCCAACATGCTGTCTCTACGGCCTTGCATTCAGGTGAAGGACGGCAAGATGGGCGTGGGCAAAAAGTACCGGGGCGCCTATCAGAAATGTTTGCTGCAATACGTGAAGGACCGGCTGGAGGGCCGGGATGATATCGATCTCCGCCGCATTTTTATCACCGAGTCCGGCGGCTTTACCCCGGAGGAGGTGGCCGAGGTGGAGGCGGCGGTGCGGAGCTATCAGTCCTTTGAAGAGGTGCTGCACACCCGTGCCGGCTGCACGGTATCCAGCCACTGCGGCCCCAGAACGCTGGGTATCCTGTATTTCCACACAAAGTAAAAAGGAAGGACGCTAACGGCGTCCTTCTTGTTTGTTCAGATTTATTCCAAGCCTAACCGGAACCGTTCAATCATCTCCGCCGTCAGGCTCACGTCGTTCTCCCGGCTGGGGATCTCGTCACGGCGCAGCCACACGCCCTCGCACAGCTCGTTGTGGTCGAGGGTGATGGCCGGGTCGCCGTCCAGCTCGCAGTAAAAGCCGGTCAGCAGCGTGTCGGTAAAGGCCCAGGGCTGGTTCTTATAGTACCGCAGATTCTTCACCTTCACGCCCACCTCCTCCATCACCTCCCGGTGAACGGTGTCCTCCAGCGTCTCGCCGATCTCCACAAATCCGGCGATGAGGGCGTAGCCCCGGAAGGGACGGTTGGCATAGCGGGTCAGCAGCAGCTGATCCCCGTGGGTGACGGCCACGATGACGGCGGGGCAGATCTTGGGATACTCGATCTGGCCGCATTCCGGACAGACCATGGCCCGCTCTACGTCGCTGGGCTTCGTCTTGTGGCCGCAGCGTCCGCAGTACTGCCGCGCGCCGTACCACCGGTGCAGCTGCACGGCGGTAATGGCGGCGAAGGCCACCTCCATGGGCCGCACGGCGCGGATACCACCCACGTCCACATACTCCGTGCCCTCCGGCGCGCTGTCCGGTGTGCGGGCCAGATAGCAGTCCACGCCGTCCAGCGAGAACACATGCAGCGCGTCCGCCGTGGGGACGCCGTTGCCAAACCGGGGCAGCGCCCACTCCTCGCCACGGCGCCGCAGCAGCACCTTGCCCTTGCGGACGCACAGGGCAATATCGTTGGCGTCGGGCTTGCCGATCACGTACGTCCGGTCGAACCGGTGGGGCGCGATATCCTGTATCATAAAACGATCCCTCTTTCGTGTTTTTTTCTTTGATGGTATCATATCCCACCGCAAAAAGCAACCTTGCGGCACAGGCGGCGGCGTGCTATACTGGGAATACCATTGGAAAGGGGGACTTTGTCATGACGAAACAGGAGCTGCTGCAAAAGGCGGACAGTCTGCCGCTCTCCCCCGGCGTATACATCATGATGGACAAGACCGGGCTGGTCATTTACGTGGGCAAGGCCAAGAAGCTGAAAAATCGCGTTAGCCAGTACTTCCAGTCCGGCAGCGGCCACAACGAAAAGACACGGATGATGGTGTCACAGGTGGATCACTTTGATACCATCGTGGTGCGCACGGAGTTCGAGGCGCTGATTCTGGAGAACTCCCTCATCAAGCGGCACCAGCCCCGGTATAATATTCTGCTGAAGGACGACAAGGGCTATCCCTTTGTGCGGCTCAATGAGAAAGCGCCCTATCCCCGGTTCACGCTGGTGAACAAGCCGGAGGAGGACGGAGCCCGGTATTTCGGCCCCTTTGGCGGGCGGCACGAGACGCGGGCGGCCTTGCAGGCGGTATGCGCCGCGCTGAAGCTGCCCACCTGCAACCGCCAGTTCCCCCGGGACATCGGCAAGGAGCGGCCGTGTTTGAACCACCACATCGGGAAATGCGACGGCTTCTGCTCTCCCGACGGTCCCGGTCAGGCGGAGTATCAGGCCCGGATGGCCCAGGCGGCGGAGCTGCTGGGCGGCAAGCTGCGGCAGGTGACGGCGAACCTCCGGCAGGAGATGGAGACGGCGGCGGAAGCGCTGGAATTTGAAAAGGCGGCGGCCCTCCGCGACCGGATGCAGGCCCTGCAGGTGCTGGGCAAGCAGCAGCAGGTCATCGCCGGGGTGTGCGCTGACACGGACGTGTGGGGCGTATACATCGGGCCGGTGCGGTGCGGCGCGGCGGTGCTGCACATTGAAAACGGCGACCTGCTGGGCCGCCAGATCGAGATTTTCCCCACCGCCGCCGATCAGGCGGAGGGCGAGGTACTGTCCGCCGTGCTGAGCCAGTACTATCTGGACAAGGCGGTGCTGCCGCGGGAGATATTGCTGCCCTGCCTCTTTGACGGCAGCGAGACCTTTGCCGCCCTGCTGACAGGGCAAGCGGGCCATAAAGTGACCGTCAAAGCGCCCCAGCGGGGCGAGCGCTCCCAGCTGGTGGACATGGCGGCGCAGAACGCCAAGGAGGAGGTAGAGCGCATCACCACCGAGTCGGAGCGGCTGTCTAGGACATTGACAGATTTGCAGACACTGGCGCGGCTGCCCCAGACGCCCCGGCGGATGGAGAGCTACGATATCTCCAATCTGGGCAGTGACGACATGGTGGCCTCCATGGTGGTGTTCGTGGACGGCAAGCCCCTGAAGCGGGACTACCGCAAGTTCGCCATCAAGACGCTGACCGGCCCCGACGACTACGCCGCCATGCAGGAGGTGCTGGAGCGGCGGTTCGCCCATCGGGACGATGAAAAATTCCCGCCCTTGCCCGACCTGCTGCTGATCGACGGCGGCTTGGGTCACGTTCACGCGGCGCTGGCGGCGGAACGGGCGGCGGGGGTAGCCATCCCCATTCTGGGCATGGTGAAGGACGACCGCCACCGGACGAGGGCGCTTGTCACGGTGGAGGGCGCGGAGCTGGGCATCCAGCAGTCGCCCCATATCTTCACCATGATCGGCCGCATTCAGGAGGAGGTGCACCGGTTCGCCATCACCTTCCAGCGGCAGAAGCACAAAAAGCGCACCTATCGGGGCAAGCTGGACGGCATTCCCGGCGTGGGCGAAGCGAGAAAGCAGGCGCTCCTCAAGCGCTTCGGCACGGTAAAGGCCATCGAGGGCGCGTCGCTGGACGATCTGCGGAAGGCGCTGCCCGCTCCCGCGGCGCAGGCGGTATACGAGCATCTGCATCCGGAGACGGAGAAAGAGGACTGATAGAAAGTCAGTCCTCTTTTTTCGTCATTTTTCTTTCCCTCTTTCTTGTGTTGCGGTTTGGGATGTGGTATAATATCTTGATTAAAAATCGCCTTGCGGCATCCGTCGGGCGAAGGAGGTACTTTTGGAACGGAAAAACGTTGTCCTGTCTGACGCGGACATGGCCCGCCAGCGGGAATTTACTGAAAAAATAAAGGATCTGCACATCCAGCGGGGCAAGGCCGTCCACGCGCTGGTGGACACCTTCGGCTGCCAGCAGAATGTGGCCGACAGCCAGCACATTATGGGCATGCTGGAGGCCATGGGCTGCGACTTCGTCACCGAGCCTGCCGAGGCCGATATCATCGTGCTGAACACCTGCGCCATCCGTGACCACGCGGAAAAGCGGGTCTACGGCAATCTGGGCGCCCTGACCCACACGAAAAAGGCCAACCCGGAGCAGATCATCTGTCTGTGCGGCTGCATGGCCCAACGGCCAGAGGTGGCGGAAAAGGTGCGCCAGTCCTATCGCCATGTGGATCTGGTATTCGGGCCGCAGGCACTGTGGAAGTTCCCGGAGCTGTTGTATCAGGTGTATACCCGTCGGGGCCGGGTGTTCTCGGTGGAGAATGAGCATGGCTCCATTGCCGAGGGCATGCCGGTGGTGCGGGAGGGCCGCACTCGCGCGTGGGTGTCCATCATGTACGGCTGCAACAACTTCTGCTCCTACTGCATCGTGCCCTATGTCCGGGGCCGTGAGCGCAGCCGCGATCCCGAGCAGATCATTGCCGAGGTGCGCCAGCTGGCCGCCGAGGGGTATAAGGAGATCACCCTGCTGGGTCAGAACGTCAACTCCTACGGCAAGGACCTGGGCACCGGCTACGACTTTGCCGATCTTCTGGCGGCGCTGGACGAGATTCCCGGCGATTACCTGATCCGCTTCATGTCCTCCCAGCCCAAGGACGCCAGCTTCAAGCTGTTCGACACCATGGCCCGGTGCTCCCACGTGGCAAAGCAGCTGCACCTTCCCGTGCAGTCCGGCAGCGACCGGGTGCTGCGGGCCATGAACCGCCCCTATGACAAGGCCCGGTATCTGGAGCTTATCACCTACGCCCGCCAAGTCATGCCGGAGCTGGTGCTGACCAGCGATGTAATTATCGGCTTCCCCGGCGAGACGGAGGAAGAAGCCATGGAGACGGTGGCGCTGGTGGAGCAGGTGCGGTTCGACGCGCTGTTTACGTTTATTTTCTCTCCCCGGCCCGGAACGCCTGCCGCCAAGATGGACGATCCCGTCCCCCGCGCCGAAAAGCAGGTGTGGTTCGACCGGCTGTGCGACGCCCAGAATAAAATTTCTGAGGAAATTCACGCCCAATACGTGGGCCGTACTCTCCGCTGCTTGATCGACGGCCAGAGCGACGACAGCCGCTGG
>URKW01000056.1 GCA_900548615.1 uncultured Eubacteriales bacterium
CTCCAAGGGCAAGTCCTCCGTTCTGGATCTGCTGCTGCCCGTTATCGTGCTGATCATCACCTGCATCGTCGGCCTGATCTACACCGGCGGCTACTATGATACCGAGAGCGGCAACTACCACGCTTTCATGAATGCCTTCTCCGATGCGTCCTCCGGCCAGGGCTTGGCCATCGGCTCCATGATCGCGCTGGTGTTCACCTTTGTGTACTTCTGGCTGCGGGGCTCCATCGGCTTTGAGAAGTCCTTCGAGTGCGTGCCTCAGGGCTTTATCCAGATGATCGCGCCTATCCTGATCCTGACCTTCGCGTGGACCCTGTGCGGCCTGACCCGTTTCGGCATGTACTCCGCCAATTTCGTTACCAACGCCATGGCCGGTGCCGGCGAGCTGAAGATCTACCTGCCTGCCGTGATCTTCATTATCGGCTGCGCCATCGGCTTCGCCACCGGCACCTCCTGGGGCACCATCGGCATCATGGCCCCCATCGTTGTCTCCGTGTTCAACTATGATGTGGAGCCCATCCTGTGCACCATCGGTCTGGCGGCTGCCTGCTCCGGCGGCGTTATGGGCGACCACTGCTCCCCCATCTCCGATACCACCATCATGGCTTCTGCCGGTGCCCACTGCTTCCACCTGAACCATGTGTTCACCCAGATGCCCTATGCCCTGACCGTTTCCGGTGTGGCCTTCGTCAGCTTCATTCTGGCGGGTCTGATCCAGAACGTGGTCATTAACCTGATCCTCGCCTGCGTCCTGATGGTTGGCACTCTGCTGGTCATCAAGGTCATCGTCGCCAAGAAGCACGCCGGTATCTTCGAGGAAATGGCCGAGGCCAACAAGGCGCTGGCCCACCAGAAGTAAGCGGATTTCTCAAGCATATTGATACTTCCAATAAAAAAATCACCGCAGGCACAAAGCCTGCGGTGATTTTTTATAAAAGCCTCGCAGAGTTTGCGCCCGCAGGCGCAAAAAATTCGGACGTTTTTCGCCGCGACATGTGCGTGGCGAAAAACACTTTGCGCGGAGAGAGTATTCACCCGCACATTTTATGTGCGGGTGAATGCGGGTCGGAGCGAATCTTAAACTTATTTCAAAGGGCAATAGCCCTTTGAAATAAAGAAAAAGGGGCGGGAACATTTCCCGCCCCTGATGCGTCTCTATTATGTTTGCGGGCTTTTACACCTCGATGCCGAACTTCTCAAACCGGGGGATCAAGCCCTGCCGGGGATGGGGATCGCCGTCGTCGGGGATCTGCGCCAGATCGTAGCCGGGATAGTCGTTGCCCTCGATGATGGCGGGGCCGTTCTCCGTCATGCAGATGTCCCAGCCCACATAGTGGAACTCCGGATACATCAGCGCCGCCTTCAGCGCCAGCGCCTTGACCTCCTCGTGCATAGGCATCTGATAGCCCTTCAGCTCGATACCGGTGGTGGGGTGCCGGTCGTACTTCTTCAGCTCCTCGTCGTGGCCCTGTCCGGCGATCTTGCCGGTGTCCAGATCGAACCGCATGGTGATGCCGCCCCGGCCCATGTTGTCAAAGGCCATTCCGCCGGTGCCCGCCTTGCAGGCGGCGTAGATCACCAGCGGCTCGCCGTCCTTCACGAAGGTGGCCACGCGGATGCAGTTGATGGAATCGGGATGCAGCGCCGCCGCCTGGGGATGCTGGCGAATGACCTCCTCGCAGATGCCGAACCGCTTCTCCGGCCGCTTCACATAGGCCCACATGGCATTCACATCGTCGAAATCCTTCTTGTACAGCTTCTCAATGCCGCTGCCGCAGTCCCCGTCGATGGGCTTGACGATCACCGCGTCCTTGTCCGCCAGAAACGCCTTAAACTGCTCCGCGTCGGCGGTAAACAGATTCAGCGCCTCACGGCCCATCAGGGGCCGGAACTTCTCAAAGAAGGCGTTCTTGTCGTTGAAGATGGCGGCGTCGGTGCGGTTGTTTACCCGCTTCACGAAGGCAGCCGACCGCACACGGGTCAGATACGTGGAGCGCTCCGCGTCGTTCAGGTCGTAAAATTCAAACATCATATAGTCCGTCGGGCCGGCGCCGTAGCGCTTGGCGCACCGCAGCATGTCGGTAAACAGCGCCGCCGTAGGCTTGCCGCAGATGGCGTGCGCCTTCTCGGCGGTCTGCCAGACCCGGCGCAGCGGCACGTTCTTGGCCGCCTGACGAATGGAACTCAGTTTCATAAAGGCAAAACATCCTTTCATAACAGGTGCTTATTATTATATCGAATTTGCCACAAAAGAAAAGCCCCTTCCGCATAAAAAATTGAAAACCCAGCCATAACGAAGGCAGATTTTACGAAAAAACTTCCCCGCCCCTCTTGACAGGTGTACCGCATCGTGGTATAAGTGTATTAACACGCTTAATACACTACACTCGGAAGGAGTGACACTATGATCCATCTGGACTATCGGGACAGCCGTCCCATCTACGAGCAGGTGAAGGATGGCCTGCGGCGTTTGATGGTGACGGGGGTGCTGGCGTCGGGCGACAAGCTGCCATCGGTGCGGGCCATGGCCTCGCAGCTGTCCATCAACCCCAATACCATCCAGCGGGCCTACGCCGAGCTGGAAGCCGAGGGCTACGTGGTATCCGTCACTGGAAAGGGCAGCTTTGTGGCGGAGGGCGATACCCAGAACATGGCCCGCCGTGCCGAGCTGACCGGCAAGCTGAAGCCTCTGCTGGAGGAGCTGAAGAATTTGGGCATGACCCGCGAGGAGCTTGTGCAGCTTTGGGAAGGAGAGAGAAAGTAATGTTAGAAGCAAAGAACGTCGTCAAGACCTTTGACGGCTTCCGCGCCCTGGACGAAGCCAGCCTGACCGTCCCCAAGGGTGCGGTCTACGGTCTGGTAGGCCCCAACGGCGCGGGAAAATCCACCATCATCCGCCATTTCACCGGCGTCTACCGTCCCGACAGCGGCTCTCTGACGCTGGAGGGCCAGCCCATCTACGAAAACACCGCCGTCAAGCAGCGCGTCTGCGTCATCCCTGACGACTGGTTCTATTTCTCCCAGTGGTCCATCCGGGAGATGGCCCGACTCTACAAGGGCATGTACCCCTCCTTTAGTCAGGAGCGCTACGACCGGATGCATGAGGTGTTCCCGCTGGACGACCGCCAGATGATCCGCCGCATGAGCAAGGGTATGCAGAAGCAGGCGGCCTTTTGGATCACCATGAGCTGCATGCCGGAATACCTGATCCTAGACGAACCGGTGGACGGCCTTGACCCCGTCATGCGCCGTCAGGTGTGGTCGCTGCTGCTGGGCGACGTGGCCGAGCGGGGCACCACCGTTCTGGTGTCCAGCCACAACCTCCGCGAGCTGGAGGATGTCTGCGACCACGTGGGCATCATGAACAAGGGCAAGGTGCTGCTGGAGCGCAGCCTGTCCGACCTGCAGGACAACACCGTGAAGCTGCAGGTGGCCTTCGGCGGCGAGGAGCCGGAGCTGCCCGCCAGTCTCAACGTCCTGCATCACGAGCGCATCGGCCGCGTACACACCTACATCGTCCGCGGCAATCAGAACGACATTCTGGCGCAGGTGTCCGCCCTCCAGCCCATTCTGCTGGAGGCCATCCCCCTGACGCTGGAGGAGATCTTTATCTACGAGATGGGAGGTGCCGATTATGCGGTTCACGACATCGTCCTCTAAGTGGGCGCTGGTGCGCTCCGACCTTCGGCGCTTCTGGCCGCTGCTGTTCGGCTACGCCGTGCTGTGGCTGTGCGCCATGCCGGTGGCTTTGTGGAGCCATCGTGACTATGCCCGGACACTGGATCACGTGAGGATCCTGTGCGACATTGTCAACTCCTATTTCAGCAATGGCGGCATCGTCGCCGCCGCCATCGTGCCCGCCTGCTTCGCGGTGCTACTGACCATGGCGCTGTTCTCCTACCTGATGAACAGCCGCAGCGTGGGCCTGATGCACTCACTGCCCATCACCCGGGGCGCGCAGTTCGGCGTTCACTTCGCTGTGGGCGTGGGGATGTTCACGGCGGTGCACGTGGTGACGGCGCTGATCTCTCTGCCGGTGCAGGCGGCGCTGGGTGCTGTGGATCTGCAGGGTACGCTGGAGTGGCTGGCGGTGGCGGAGGTCAGCGGACTGCTTTTCTTCTCCCTGTCCACCCTGTGCGCCATGGTCACCGGCTGGCTGCTGGCTATCCCGGTGATCTATGCGGGCGTCAACTTCCTGTTCGCCGCCTTCTACCTGCTGTATTCCGCCATCACCCAGATCTTCTGCTGGGGCTACGAGGCCTCCGGTTGGCCCGGCTGGCTGGATTGGCTGACCCCCACTGTCCGCCTGCTCTGGCAGGTCACGGACAGCAAGGCGGTGCTGTACGGCCTTAACGACAGGGGCTTCCACTGCTATGTGGATCGTCTGTCCTCCGGCGCGTGGACGACGCTGGCGGTCTATCTGGCGGTGGCCGTCCTGCTGGCGGCCGTGGCGTATTGCTTCTATCGTGCCCGTCACAGCGAAACCGCCGGTGACGCCATCGTGTTCCCGTGGCTGCGTCCTGTGGTGCTGTATGTCATCGCGCTGGCCGGCGGCATGGGTCTGGGTATCCTGCTATGGTACATGATCAGCGCCGCCAAGGGCTTGGCCGCTCTGCTGGTCTACCAGATCGTCAGCGGCCTGATCGTCTATTTCGGCGTCCAGATGCTGCTGCACAAGTCCTTCCGGGTGTTCACCCGCCGGGGCTGGATCGGCGCGGCGGCGCTGGCTGTGGCGCTGGTGGTCATCGGCCTTGCGGTGCGGTTCGATGCCCTCGGCGTCAGCCGCTATGTCCCCAACGCCGATCAGGTGGAGAGCGTCAGCTTCGGCAGCTATTACCAGATGCGGTATGTGGATAACCTGACGGACGAGGAAGCCATCGCGCAGGTGATTGCCCTTCATGAGGCGGTGCTGGCCCAGGGCGAGCCTACCGAGAACGAAATGAATCAGGCAGCTGAAGAGATGCGCGGCAGCAGTGCCGATGTGGATCAGGAGACCATCGAGTTCTGCTATCAGATGAAGAACGGCGGTTTTATCCGCCGCCGCTTTACCCAGATCATTCGGCGCGATACGCCGCTGTATGAGCAGATGAACAGGGTGTACAACATGCCGGTGGTGCGCAAGGCGCTGGTGAACAACTACTTCAGCGTCAATCCCGATATCACCGTGGAGAATATCACCGGCGGCTGGTTCAACAATTACAAGCTGGGCGGCGATTCCGTGGAGCTGACCGGCGCACAGGCCCGCCAGCTGTTTACCGCCGTACAGCACTATCTGGACAGCAAGATCCAGACGTCTGCTGACGTGCTGGATTTCAGTGAGAGCAATGTGGCAGAGAGCTGCTTCATGCTGCAATTCAACTATACCGCCGCGCCCGACACGGATAACAGCAGTGGTAATGCCACCACCCGCGCCGAGCTGGGCGACAGCAACGGCGGCCAGAGCTGGGTGATCGACTGTATGCCCGGCGACTGCACCGAGCTCATGGATCTGCTGATATCCTTCGGCCTTGCCGACACCCGCGCCGATTTAATGTACGACTAACGCAAGGGTTTGATAACCATTTCGAGGGTGCCCTCACCCCGCCGCCCGCTGAACGCCAATGGCACGATAAACCTTTCGTAGGGGGCGATGCCCACATCGGCCCGCCCAATGAACGGTAAAAGCTCAATAGACCCTCCGTAGGGGCGGACGACTCTGTCCGCCTGATCGGTAGACGTACAGCCCCCAAAGCCTCCCTCCGACGAGGGAACCAAGGAATTAACCTGCAAGCTGACCCCGCTGCCCGACAGACGCAAAGACTTCTTCTCCGCATCGGCCAGCGGCAGCGGCGCAGGAGCAGAGACGATCCTTTTGACGAATCGAAAAGGAAATTCTCCTGCAAACGCGTGGTAAACGCCCCTGCTTCTGCACGCGCTATAGCGCGTCCGGAAGTGAAGGAACCGGAGGTTCCTTCCGGTGCTTTTGCCTACTTTTGGCACTGTAGCCAAAAGTAGGTCGCGCTCGGAAGCGCGAAACATTTCCCAAACCCTATCGCGGCGCACGATACGCCGCGCACCACAACTACATACACCCGACGGGGTGGGCAAAATGCCCACCCCTCCGCGAAGCGCACCCATTTTGCCCGCTTCGCCCACGAAAACGCCGTTTGCCCTGCCATTGCGTAGGGGCCGATGCCCACATCGGCCCGCCCTACGCCTTGCCCTGCCAATGCGTAGGGGCGACCCTTGCGGTCGCCTGCCGGTAGTGACAGGGTCGGCGGCCACGGCACAAAGGAGGCCGTATCCCATGACTACCCTACAGATCATCAATCTCGCCATTATGCTGGCGTTTTTCCTCTGCTATTCCTACCAGTTCTTCTATATTCCCGTGGCGTGGTTCAAGAAGGACGCGCCCCACCGCGAGCCTTCACCCCACCGCATCGCCGTCCTCATCGCCGCCCGCAACGAGCAGTCCGTCATCGGCAACCTGATCGACAGCGTCAAGGCGCAGGACTATCCCACCGAATTGGTGGACGTGTTCGTGGTGGCCGACAACTGCACCGACCTGACCGGCAGCGTGGCGGGCGCTCACGGCGCCAATGTCTACTTTCGCAATGACCAGACGCAGGTGGGCAAGGGCTACGCCCTCCAGTACCTGCTCCACTGTATCGAGGAGGACTTCGCCCCCTACGACGGCTATCTGGTGCTGGACGCCGACAATGTGCTGTCCCCCAACTATATCACCGAGATCAACAAGACCTTCTCCGACGGCTACCAGATCGTCACCAGCTACCGCAACTCCAAGAACTACGGCGACAACTGGATCAGCGCCGGTTACGCTCTCTGGTTCCTGCGGGAGAGCCGTTACCTCAACGGCGCGCGGTGCCGTCTGGGCAGCTCCTGCGCCGTCAGCGGCACAGGCTTCCTGTTCTCCCGCCGGATTCTGGAAAAGTGCGGCGGCTGGAACTTCTTCCTGCTGACCGAGGATATCCAGTTCACCATTGCCAATGTCATCCGGGGCGAAAAGGTGGGCTATTGCCCCACCGCCGTCCTCTATGACGAGCAGCCCACCACCTTCCGCCAGTCCTTCCGCCAGCGGCTCCGCTGGTCCCGGGGCTACCTGCAGGTGTTCGGCAAATACGGCGTGTCCCTGTTCCGGGGCATCTTCCGGGGCAGCTTCTCCTGCTACGATATGACCATGAACATCATGCCCGCCGCCGTGCTGTCCGGCGCGTCCATCGCGGTGAATCTGGGCGCTGCCGTCTATAACTGCCTGAACGGCGGCGACTGGTCGGTGCTGGCCGCCTGCCTGCTGCAAGGCTTCCTGAGCCTGTATCTCACCGTGTTCGTCCTTGGCGTTATCACCACCATCACCGAGTGGGACAATATCTATTGCTCCGCCACCAAGAAAGTTTTCTACGCCATCACCTTCCCGGTGTTCATGTTCACCTACATCCCCATCGTCATTGTCTCCCTGTTCCACAACCCTGCCTGGCAGCCCATCCACCACAGCCGCAGCGTAGATCTCCAGCAGATCTGCGCCGGAAAGTAAGGGCAGGCGCATTGCAGCTGCGGAGAAATTCCGTAGGGGCGACCCTTGCGGTCGCCCGCTGCAAAAGTGGGCGGCGGGTCTCACGCTGCCCGCCGCCCTAATGCCTCTCACGATAAACGCGGTGGCCCCTGCCTCCCTCTGACGAGGGAGGTGTCAGCTACGGCGGCATAGCCGCCGAGATCGGAACTAAAAATATGCCCCCGGCATATTTTCTTAACGTTCCGACAGAGGGAGAGACGATGAACACAAGGAATGCGGTGGAACGCCGGTCTCTCCCTCGGTCACCTTCGGTGACAGCCCCCTCGTCAGAGGGGGCCAAGAGAGAACGCGCCTTCTCTCAACTCACGCCGCTTCGGCAGCGGCTAATTTTTGCGCCTTTTTGCCCCTATAACCCCCGTTTATGTACCCATAAAGGCCCTTAATGTACCGATTAAAACGCATAAAAATCCCATAAAGGAGCAACTGCTATGAATATATTGGAGGTCAACGATCTGCATAAGGTCTACACCACCCGCTTCGGCGGCCAGTCCGTGGAGGCGCTGCGCGCCGTCACCTTTGCCGTGGAGGAGGGCGAATTCGTCGCCGTCATGGGCGAGTCCGGTTCCGGCAAAACCACCCTTTTGAACATTCTGGCGGCGCTGGACAAACCCACCTCCGGTCAGGTTTTGCTGGAGGGAAAAGACATTGTGAAAGGAAAAGAAGCCGACATGGCGGCCTTCCGCCGGGATCATCTGGGCTTCGTATTTCAGGATTTCAACCTGCTGGACACCTTTACGCTGGAGGATAACATCTATCTTCCGCTGGTGCTGGCGGGGAAGAAATATCCGGAGATGCACCGTGCGCTGCTGCCGCTGGCGGAGCAGCTGGGCATCAAGGAGCTGCTGAAAAAGTACCCCTACGAGGTGTCCGGCGGCCAGAAGCAGCGTGCCGCCGTGGCCCGCGCCATGATCACCCATCCCCGTATCCTGCTGGCCGACGAACCCACCGGTGCGCTGGACTCCAAGTCCACCGACGAGCTGCTGGATCTGTTTGCCGGACTGCATCAGGAGGGCCAGACCATTCTGATGGTGACCCACTCCGTCAAGGCGGCCAGCCGCGCCGGACGGGTGCTGTTCCTGAAGGACGGGCAGGTGTTTTACCAGCTCCGCCGGGAAAACGACACCGACACCCAGTTCTACCAGCGGATCTCCCACGCGCTGACGGCGCTGACCACAGGCGGTGATGCGCAATGAGCCTGTACGCACGTCTGGCGTGGGACGGCATCCGGAAAAATAAGCGGCTGTACCTGCCCTATATCCTCACCTGCGTGGGCATGGTGATGACGCATTATATGATGAGCGAGCTGTGCGCCAGCGACCTGCTGCGGTACATGAAGGGCGGCGGCGCGTCCCATATTATTCTGGGGCTGGGCAGCTGGGTCATTGCGGTGTTCTCGGCGCTGTTTCTGTTCTACACCTATTCCTTTTTGATCCGGCGGCGGCAGCGGGAGTTCGGCCTGTACCACGTGCTGGGTCTGGGCAAGCGGCATCTCGCGCTGCTGTGCGCCATCGAGACGCTGATAACGGCGGCCGTTGCGCTGGCGGCGGGATTGATTCTGGGCGTGGCGTTGTCCTTTGCGGTGGAGATGGGCCTGCGCTCCACCGTTCAGGCGGAGATGGAATTCACCTTTGCGGTGCGGGGCAGTGTTGTGGCGCAGACGGCGCTGGTCTATCTGGCCATCTTCCTGCTGACGCTGGTCAGCACACTGATAAAGGTGGGGCGGGGGAGCGCCGTCTCCCTGCTGCACAGCGAGAATTGCGGCGAAAAGCCGCCTAAAGGCAACCTGTTTGTGGCGCTGCTGGGTGCGGTGCTGCTGGGGATCGCCTACTTTATGGCGGTGTCCATTCGGGAGCCGATGAAGGCGCTGGCGCTGTTCTTCATCGCGGTGATCCTGGTGATTTTGGCCACCTATCTGCTGTTCATCGCCGGAAGCGTGGCGCTGTGCCGGGCGCTGCAAAGGAACCGGAATTACTACTATCAGCCCCGGCACTTTGTGTCCGTGTCCTCCATGGCCTACCGCATGAAGCGCAACGGCGCGGGGCTGGCCTCCATCTGCATTCTGGCCACCATGGTGCTGGTGATGCTGTCCTCCTCTGCCTGTCTGTACTTCGGCGCGGAGGACAGTCTAAAGGCCACGTACCCCCACGAGTTTGCACTGGAGGTGTGGCTGGAGAACAGCGCTGACATGCCGAAATTGCAGGAGGCTCTGACCAAAGCGGGCGCGGCCTATGGCGTGAACGTCTGGGAGAAGGGCACTGTGGAACCGGGGAGCGGCAACACGTGGAGCGCCGCCTTTGACACCGGACTTTCTCAAGAGCAGCAGCTGGCGTTGAGCCGCGCCATTGACGAGGCGCTGGGTGACACGGACATTACGTGGAACTACTTCCGCTCCTACCGGGCGGAAGCCGCCGATGATTTTTACGGCACCTACGGCAGCCTGTTCTTCATCGGCATCGTGCTGAGCGTGCTGTTCATCTGCGCGGCGGTGCTTATCATCTACTACAAGCAGCTATGCGAGGGATACGAGGATCAACCCCGTTTCGCCATCATGCAGAAGGTGGGCATGACGGCGGCGGATATCCGCAGGAGCGTCAATTCCCAGCTGCTGACGGTGTTCTTCCTGCCGCTGGCGGGCGCGGCGCTGCACATGGCGTTCGCATTCCCCATGATCCGGCGGATGCTGCTGCTCTTTGAGCTACACAACACGGGACTGTTCATCGCCACAGCGCTGGTCAGCTTCGCGGTACTGGCGATGGTGTACACGCTGGTGTACAAGGCCACGTCCAACGCGTATTACCGGATCGTGAAGGGCAGCGTGTAAGAGAAAACCTCCTTGACCGACAGGTCAGGGAGGTTTTTTGTGGTTTGTTGGGGAGGTTTCGCGCTCCGGCGCGAGGTACTTTTGGCCGTTGTCCCAAAAGTACCCAAAAGGACAACTTGAAACCCAGGTTTCAAGACTTCCTGCGCGCTATGCTCTGCGCAGGTATGGTGAATTTTACCACACGTTCACAGAACACGGTTGTTATCGTTTCGTGTGACGCATCGACTTCCCTCTTGCGCCGCTGCCGCTCATCTTTTCAACGGTAGCGGATGAATCGTTGTACGGCGGCGCGATGTGGGCATCGCGCCCTACGGAATTCTATCGGTGGCCAATCGTAGGGCGGGGTGCCCTCACCCCGCCGCACGATAGACGAAACTGGCACGTTGTACCGCCCCTACGAATGAATATTGAGCCTGTTGCGTCCGTTGCGGCGGGGCACATTGGCCCCGCCCTACAAAGAGGTGCGGTAGAATCGCGTAGGGGGCGGCGTCCAAAAGTGTCTTGTTCCCGCGGGGGCGAAATTCCCATCGGGCGACCGCAAGGGTCGCCCCTACAATGGGGATACGGATTGCCACGCCAGTGTGCGCACTGGCTCGCAATGACAGACTGGCGCGGCGGTGCTCTGGCGGTTTCCTACCCCAAATAGTAATCCATCGCCAGCATGAGACAAAAGCCCGTCAGCAGAATGCAGACGCTTTTGCTGCCCTGGCAGGCGGGGATCATGTCGTCGCAGATGATATACAGCATGGCGCCTCCGGCGAAGGCCAGCAGAAACGGCAGAATCGCCGCGCTGAGAGACACGGTGGCGAACCCCAGCAGTGTGCCGGCGATCTCTATCACGCCGGTGGACATGGCTAGCAGCAGTGTCCGCCGGGGCGGAATGCCCGCGTGCAGCATGGGTGCGATCAGCACCATGCCCTCCGGCAGATTTTGCAGAGCAATGCCTCCGGCGATGGCCAGCGCCCGGGGAATGTCCTCCGTGCCGAAGCCTACCCCCGCCGCAAGGCCCTCCGGCAGATTATGGATGGCCATGGCCGCCACGAACAGCAGCACCCGGTCACGCTGAGGGGAGCGCTCCGCCGGTGCGCGGCGCTCAAGGCCGGAGAGCTGCTGCATCCGGGCGGCCAGCCGTTCCAGCAGCAGCAGAAACGCCGCGCCGCACAGAATGCCCGCAGAGGTGATGAGAACGGCCCAAGTCCCGCCGCTCTCCAGCGACGGCAGGATCAGACCCGCCACGGCGGCGCTGAGCATGATGCCGGCGGCAAAGGACAGCACAGCGCCGTCACCCGCCCGCTTGGCCGCGCCCCGGAAGCAATAGCCGCCCACCGCGCCCAGCATGGTGGTGCCGCCCACCCCCAACGCAGTGAGGAAAACGATCAAAAACATGAAAATACACCCTTTCTGTGGTGTGAAATGGCGTGCTATTTTCATGGTATGCGGAATAAAATAAGAAGGTGCCGTCCGCTGGACAGCACCTTCTTATGAAAAACGTTACTTCAAGATCGCTTCCACGGCGGGGTTGAGCCAATCGCCCTGGAAATTCTCAATGGCGCCGTCGTCCACCAGCTTGGCCAGTGCCGGATCGATGGGCATTTTCGCCAGCAGCGGCACGCCGTAGCGCTGGGCGGCCTCCTCGGTCTTGCCCTCGCCGAACAGATAGAGCTTCTTGCCGCAGTCGGGGCACTGGAGATAGCTCATGTTCTCCACTAGACCCACAATGGGAATGTTCATCATCTGGGCCATCTTCACGGCCTTTTCCACCACCATGGTCACCAGCTCCTGAGGGCTTGCCACGATGATGACGCCGTCCACCGGCAGGGACTGGAACACGTTCAGCGCCACGTCGCCGGTTCCGGGAGGCATGTCCACGAACATATAGTCCACGTCGTCCCAGATCACGTCGCCCCAGAACTGCTGCACCACGCCGCCGATGACGGGGCCCCGCCAGATGACCGGATCCGTCTCGTGAGCCAGCAGCAGGTTCACGCTCATCAGTTGAATGCCGGTGCGGCTCTCTACCGGCAGGATGGCGTCGCCGATGGCTTCGGCCCGGCTGTGGATGCCGAAGGCGCGGGGAATGGAGGGACCGGTGATGTCCGCGTCCAGAATGGCCACGTTGTAGCCCTCACGCCGCACCGCCACCGCCAGCTGGCTGGTGACCATGGACTTGCCTACGCCGCCCTTGCCGGACACGATGCCGTAGACCTTGCCCACCCGGCAGCCGGGGCGGAGGGGCTTTTTCTCGAATACGTTGACTTCCTTGCGCTCGCCGCAGCTTTCGCCGCAGGTGCTGCAATCATGGGTGCAATCGCTCATTGTTACGTCTCCTTTATACTTCTCAAATCACGGTATCCTGTTGTCACTTACCTTATAGATATAACACCAAACGCCGCCGCTTGCAAGCTTATATTGCCAGCAGCGTCACGTTTTTATGCCCGCTGAGGTACGCGCCCTCCCGCTTTTGGCAGGTAAACAGCAAGATCTGCCGCTTTTCACTCTCCTCCAGCAGATAGTCCAGCGCCGCATGGAGCCGATCGTCGTCGAAGGTCAGCAGCGCGTCGTCCAGGATCAGGGGTACGCTCTTGTCCTCCGGCAGCACCAGATCGCAGATGGCCAGCCGCACCGCCAGATACAGCTGGTCGGCGGCGCCCTGGCTTAGCAGCTGGACGCTGCGCTGCGCGCCCTCGCTGTCCGTTTCCAGCGAGAGGTCGCGGCTCAGCAGCACCTTCTGGTAGCGCCCGGCGGTGATCTTGCTGAAAATTTCCGCTGCCCGTGCGCCCAGCGCCGGAGAGAAGCGGTTTTGCAGGGTGGTGTTGGCCTCGTCCAGCACCGTCATGGCCAGCGCGATGGCGTCGTACTCGCCTTGCAGCTGCTGGAGCTGCTGGCGGCACTGCTGCAACTGGGCGTCGATATCACCGGCGCTGCCCAGCGCCCGCAGCTGTCCCGTCAGGGTGTCCAGTCGTGAGCGGGCGCTCTGTTGGAGCTGGGTGATCCGGGGAAGCTGCTCCGCCAGCGCTTCCTGAGAAATGGTGGGCCGGGGCAGCGGCGTGTCGTCGGTGTTGGACATGCTTTCCGGCAGCTGCTGCTTCAGCAGGTCGCGGCGCATGGCGGCATCCCGCGCCGCCTGCCGGGCAGCGGACAGGGCGGTGCGCTGCTGCC
>URKW01000057.1 GCA_900548615.1 uncultured Eubacteriales bacterium
GACTAAAACGCCAGCTCTCGCATAACGAGAACTGGCGTTCTTTGACAGGCTGAGAATTCCCTCTCCTTTTGGGAGAGGGAATTCTTTTTGCTTGCTGCCATATAGGGGACTTGAAACGAGTCCCAGCTTCGCATGCCTCGCGGCATCGAAGCTGAGCAGCAGTCCGGTGGACTGCTGCGTTAACGAGAATCACGTCCCTGTGGATGGCCAGACCTCGATGGGCTGGCCATCCACCCCCTTTTTTGCTTTTGAAGCCAAAACACAGATTTTTACACACAAACCCCGGCGCAGAGATGGGGTTTTCCATCTCTGCGCCGGGGGTGTTCTACATTATGCGTTCTGCGGCAGGCCGCCGTTATACTGCCGCTTCAGGAAGGAGAGAAACACGCGGGCGGCGGTATTGGCGGCGGGCAGGGTCTTGACTGCCACGCCAAGCCGCCGGGACACAGGTTTATCCAGTGGGATGACCCGCACCCGGCCCTCGTATCCCGCCAGCGAGAAGGCGGACAGCACCGACACGCCCAGGCCGCCTGCCACCATGGACAAAATCGCGCCGTCGTCCGATGCCGTCACCGTCAGGCGGGGCGTGTCCGGCGGCAGCAGCGGCTCAATATACTGCTCCGGGCTGGAGAGAAAGGTCTCCTGCAGCAGCCGCTCCAGCGAGATGGTCTCGTCCTGCCATGGAAAATCCGGAGGCACCACCGCTACCAGCGGCGCGTCGGTCAGCGGCGTCCAGTGGAACCGGTGACCGCAGGCCTCGTCCACGATGGCCAGCTGGATTTTATCCTGCTCCAGAGCGTCGGCCAGCTCGTTTCCCTGCACCAGCACGTCCACCTTGATCTCCGGGTGCAGCTTGCGGAATTTGCTCAGCAGGTCGGGCAGACGGGCACGGGCGATGCTGGCAAAGCAGCCGATGGTCAGCGCCCGGCCATACAGCTCGCCCTGCACCTCCGCCTCGCTGCGCAGGGCGTCGCAGGCGCTGATGACCTGATTGATATAGGGCAGCAGATGCTCGCCCTCTTCCGACAGGCGGACGCCGTGGCTGCTGCGCACTAGCAGCGTGCAGCCCAGCTCCGCTTCCAGCTTGTTGACCAGATGGGTCATGGCGGATTGTGTATATCCCAACTGCGCGGCCGCCTTGCCGAAGCTGCCGCATTGCACGGCGGTCAGCACAGCCCGCAGCTTGCTATCATCCATAGGAACCTCGCTTTCTGCGATTTGTACAAAATTATTTTATCATAATTATAAATATAGCACAACGCGACCCCGGTTTCAAGGACATTTCTGTGAATTATCTGCCGATATTTGGATATTTCTTGCCAATATTTTGCGTGCCATTTGCGTGCCATTAGTTTTATTCATGCCCCGATGAATTACGCTCAATTCTCAAGTCATGAAAAAAATGTTACCCTATATGAGCGGAATACATGGCACTGTGTTGATTTCACAAGAAGAAGGAAAGCGTAACTGAGGAGAAAGGTATGACTATGCAAAAGAAGAAAACGACAGTACGAGATGTGATCGTGATCGGTTTCGCACTGTTCTCCATGTTTTTCGGCGCGGGCAATGTGGTGTTCCCGCCGTACTTGGGGCTGGAAGCCGGCCCGGAATGGCTGACCGGCTTCACCACCTATTTCATCGCGGATATCGGCCTGGCGCTGGTGGGCCTGTTTGCCCTGCTGCGGGTGGGCAGCAGCGAGGCTGTCCTGAACCGTGTGGGCCGCGTTCCCGCCGAGATTTTGATGTGCGCCATCATTCTGTGCATTGGCCCCATGGTGGCTATTCCCCGTACCTCCGCCAGCACCTATGAGATGGCCATCGCGCCCAACATCTCCGGCGTATCCCCCATTCTGTTCTCCGCTATTTTCTTTGCCCTGATCCTGGCGCTGTGCATCAAGGAATCTGCCGTGGTGGACATCGTGGGCAAGATCCTGACGCCGCTGCTGCTGGTGGGCCTGTTTGTCATCATCGTGAAGGGTATCGTCACTCCTTTGGGCGATATCGCCGCACTGCCCCAGATCAATAACGTAGCCGTCACCGGCATCAAGGCCGGCTATCAGACCATGGACGCGTTGGCTGCGCTGCCCTTCGGCATCATCGTGCTGCAGAGCGCTGCCAGCAAGGGCTATTCCGGCAGCAAGTCCAAGCTGCGCATCGTGGGCGGCTCCGCTCTGCTGGCGGGCGTTCTGCTGCTGGCGGTGTATATGGGTCTGGCCTATCTGGGCGCTACCGTATCCACCCAGTACACCGGTGCGGAGATCGGCCGTGCCCAGCTGACCATGGCTATTGTGGAAGGCTTGATGGGCAAGGTGGGTATGGTGCTGTTCGGCGTGGTAGTGGGCCTTGCCTGCGTGACCACCGCCGTAGCGCTGACCAGCTCTGCCGCCGCTTACTTCGCGGAGCTGTGCCGTGGCAAGGTGTCCTATAAGGTATTCGTTGTTGTGATTTGCGTGTTCAGCGCCGTGGTGTCCAACCTTGGTCTGGACCGTATCGTGGCCATCGCTGCGCCGGTGCTGGATGTGGTGTATCCTCCCACGCTGGTGCTGATCCTGATCGCACTGGTGATTCCGCAGGCGCCTGACCGTGTGAGCCGCGCCGCCGCTGCCGGTGCGCTGCTGTCCAGCGTACTGTGCACGCTGCATGCCCATGGCGTGGCGCTGTCCTTCGTGGAAGCGCTGCCGCTGTACGATCTGGGCCTGTCCTGGATCCTGCCCGCCGCCGCGTTCGGCCTGATCGCCGCGCTGCCCGGTTTGTTTACCCATTCCCGCTCCCGTTCCGGCCATACCTTCCATAACCCGACCGAGGAGCATTGATCTTTGCGGTAACTCCGCCTCTCCTAAACAGCAAGACCGCCCTTTGTTATCATGAAGGGCGGTCTTGCTATATTTTTATTCAGGCATATCCTCTGCTGCTGTGTCTGGCTTTTCCTCCGTTATGGTGGGGATAAACGCCTTGGCCAGCTTTCCCTTGCCGCGGTGCTTGATATAGAAATAACCGATGGTGCTGAACACCACCGCGCCGATGAAGTTGACGAACAGATCCTCCATGGTATCGTACAGTCCGATATCCAGATAGCCGCCGAAGCCCAGCTCCTGCCCGTTGACGGTGACGGAGGTGATACCATCGATGGTGACGGGAATATTTTTATTGGTAGGATCCAGCATGACGGAGGTAATGGAGCTCACCACAGTGTCCTTCTGCATGTCCATGTGGAAGAGACGATCCATGCCGAACTCGAAGAACTCCCACAGCACGCCCACCGTCATGGAGAAGCAGAAAGCTGCCAGCGCCACGTAAATAGGGGAGAGCTCGAACTTGATCCTGCTGTTGCGGTTGAGAATGTCGATCAGCGCGAAGCCTGTGGCGGCACAGAGAAAGCCGGTGGTGGTGTGCAGCATGGAGTCCCAGTAGGGGAACGTGATGAAGTAACACTCCAGCTCGCCCAGTATCTCGGCGGCGAAGATGAACAGCAGAATAATGATCTCCAATGTGGAGGGCAGCTCGATGCCGAAATTCTGCTGGATGAAGAAGGGCAGCATGAACAGCACCAGTACCAGCAGGCAGATGAAGGCGCTCTCATACTCACTGCGGATGACGGAGGACACCAGCGTGGCCAGCACAATGAGCCGCAGAACCAGATACATGGTGAACACGGCGGGCTGGCGGCGGACAGCCGCCTTCAGGTCGCGGGGCTGCGGGGGAAATTTGGGATGTCGTTTCATAGAGGGATTCCTTTCTATTGGTATACTGCCCGAAAATGGGGCGGATACAGCTGGATTTGTTTTCCAATTATAGCATAGGGCAGGGGAGAAAGGCAACACCTGCGGCGGCGGAAGCTGTTTGTCGGCTCGGCAGGGAATTTTCGTTGACTTTTGCCGCAAGGTTGGGTAAAATGGAGACTGCGAGTGGATCGGACAGTCGCGGCGGCAAGGCGAAAGCCTGTCGATGAGGAAAGTCCGGGCTCCACAGGGCAAGGATAACGGGTAACGCCCGCCGAAGGCGACTTCAGGAAAAGTGCAACAGAGATATACCG
Source organism: uncultured Eubacteriales bacterium (assembly GCA_900548615.1). GTDB lineage: Bacteria > Bacillota > Clostridia > Oscillospirales > Oscillospiraceae > Vescimonas. The sequence continues at coordinate 4,034 of URKW01000057.1, forward strand.
CCTCGTATGAGGTAAGGGTGGAAAGGTGAAGGTAAGAGCTCACCCGACGGCGTGGAAGCGTCCGTCGCTGTAAACTCTATCCGGAGCAACACCGGTATGGGGACATTGGCTGGCCCGGCCGTCCCCGGGGTGGCTTGAGTGTGCCGGCAACGGTACGCCTAGATAGATGACTGTCAAGACAGAACCCGGCTTACAGATCGGCTCGCATGATACGGAAAAGGCGGCGGAACACGCCGCCTTTTCCATTGCCTGAAAAGAGAAGCGCGGATGCACGCGGCAAACGGCATTCCACCATGCAAAAGCCGTGAAAATTCTTTCAAAAATCCCGCAAAAAGAGGTTGACCTCGCCGGAAAAGTATGCTATTATGAACATTACCTGTGAGTGGGTGCTTTCTTTTTGCGCGCTTTTTCGCTTTGGGCGGGCAAAAGAACAGCCGCGACAACAGGGAGGCAAACGGGTGTCCCCACAGGGGAATACCTAATCTAATAAGGAGGTGCCGTTACATGCGCGTGAAAATCACTCTCAGATGCAACGAGTGCAAGCAGAGAAACTACAACACGATGAAGAACAAGAAGAATACCCCTGACAAGCTTGAGCTGAACAAGTATTGCCCCTTCTGCAGAAAGCACACCGTCCACACCGAGACGAAGTAACCGGAAGGAGAAACTACGATGGCTGAAGAAAAGAAAGTCAAGGATCGCGGCCGCTGGTTCCGCGAAATGAAAAGCGAGCTGAAGAAGGTCGTGTGGCCCTCCGGCAAGGAGACGATGAAGAACACCGGTACGGTGCTGCTGTGCTCCCTGGTCGTCGGCGCGTTCATCTGGATCTTCGACGCGGTTGCCGTTCTGGCAGTCAACACATTGATCGGTTTGTTCGCGTAAGGAGCGGGCTATGGCTGACAATGCGAAGTGGTATGTGATCCATACCTATTCCGGCTACGAAAACGCGGTCAAGGCCGCTATCGAGAAGTCCGTGACCAACCGCCATTGCGAGGACATGGTTCTGCGCATGGAGATCCCCATGGAGACCGTGACGGAAGTGACCGAATCGGGCGTCATGAAGGAAGTGGAACGCAAGGTGTTCCCCGGTTACGTGCTGATCAAGATGGTGCTGACCGATGAAACGTGGCATATCATCCGCAACATCCGCGGCGTCACCGGCTTTGTGGGCGAGGCCAACAAGGCCATTCCTCTGACAGACGAGGAAGTACGCCAGATGTCGCTGGAGAAGCACGAGATCGTGGTGAAGTACAACGTGGGCGAGACCGTGAAGATCACGGACGGCCCGCTGGCCAGCTTTACCGGTATCGTGGAGGAGATCGAGCCCGAGAAGAACAAGGTTCGCGTGGTGGTCTCCATGTTTGGCAGAGAGACGCCGGTGGAGCTGGAGCTCGACCAGGTGGAAGTCCTGTCCTGACGCGCGGCAGTCCTCGCGCAAGTGGGAGAGACGCAAAGACATACGCGTCTCGCCAAGAGCGGTTCTTACACCGGGTAAGCCGCTACCACATTTTATTAAAGGAGGTGCCTTAAAATGGCACAGAAAGTCGTTGGTTATGTGAAGCTGCAGATCCCTGCAGGCAAAGCAACTCCCGCACCCCCCGTTGGCCCTGCTCTGGGTCAGCACGGCATCAACATTGCCGCTTTTACCAAGGAATTTAACGAGCGCACCAAGAACGACATGGGCCTGATCATCCCCGTGGTCATCACCGTCTATGCCGACCGTTCTTTCTCTTTCATCACCAAGACTCCCCCCGCTGCTGTCCTGATCAAGAAGGAATGCAACATCGAGTCCGGTTCCGGCGTCCCCAACAAGGAAAAGGTCGCCACCATCTCCAAGGCTTCCATCCAGAAGATCGCCGAAATGAAGATGCGCGATCTGAACGCTGCTTCTCTGGAAGCCGCTATGAGCATGATCGCCGGTACTGCCCGTTCCATGGGCGTTGTCGTCGGCGAGTAAGGAGGGTGTAACGATGTTTAGAGGTAAGAAATATAAAGAAATCGCCAAGCAGATCGATAAGGCCGCCCTGTATGATCCCAAAGAGGGTCTGGAGCTGATCTGCAAGACCGCCAGCGCCAAGTTCGACGAGACCGTTGAGCTGCACGTGAAGCTGGGTGTTGACTCCCGTCACGCTGACCAGCAGGTTCGCGGCGCCATCGTGCTGCCCAACGGCACCGGTAAGACCGCCCGCGTTCTGGTGTTCGCCAAGGGCGACAAGGCTGACGCTGCCCGCGAGGCCGGCGCCGACTTCGTTGGCGATATGGATATGGTCGAGAAGATCCAGAAGGAAAACTGGTTCGATTTCGATGTGGTCGTCGCTTCTCCCGACATGATGGGTGTGGTGGGTCGCCTCGGTAAGATCCTGGGCCCCAAGGGTCTGATGCCCTCCCCCAAGGCCGGTACTGTGACTCCCGACGTGGCCAAGGCCGTCAAGGAAGTCAAGGCCGGTAAGGTCGAGTATCGTCTGGACAAGACCAACATCATTCACTGCCCCATCGGCAAGGTTTCTTTCGGTGCGGACAAGCTGTATGAGAACTATTCCGCTCTCATCGGCGCCATCATCAAGGCCAAGCCCGCCGCTGCCAAGGGCCAGTATATCAAGTCCTGCGTGGCCGCTTCCACCATGGGCCCCGGCGTGAAGATGAACGCCGCCAAGCAGCTGTAATTTGGTGGGGATCGGCGGCATAGTCCCCGACACGCACTCCGCTGGCATATTTTCCGCCCTGCGGCGTTAAAGGTTTTTGAAATACACAAAGTATTCCTGCAAACCTTTGTCTTGCATGGCAAAAAATCTGCTCACTGGCCTGCACGTCAGGTTCTATCCCTTGATCCCAGACTGCTCCCCAAGAATATTCTGGGAAGAAATTTGTTATCTTTTGCTTGACAAGCTGTCAGGCAATGGGTATAATTAAAGATGCGTTCCAAAGACAGCAGGTGGCTTCGCGCCGTAAATCCTGCCGAGGATGGCAATAGTTTATGATTGCTGACACCATCCTCATGTCTTTCCGGCATGGGGATGGTTTTTTCTCTAAGAACGCACCTCGACCCCTTGGTACACATGGGTGTACCGCAAAATCTCATGGAGGTGAACAAGAAGAATGCCCAACGCAAAAGTACTGTCTGAAAAGCAGGCGATCGTGGCGGCTCTGACCGAGAAGGTGCAGAACGCGGCTGCCGGCGTCCTTGTGGATTACAAGGGCATCACCGTGGCAGAGGATACCGCGCTGCGTGCCAAGTGCCGTGAAAACGACATCGAGTACACCGTCATCAAGAACACCCTGCTGCGCTTTGCATTCAACAACTGCGGTCTGAACGAGCTGGATGATCAGCTCAACGGCACCACGTCTCTGGCCATCTGCGCCAGCGATCCCGTGGCTCCCGCCCGTGTCATTGCTGAATTCGCAAAGAAGCTCAATGGCAAGTTCGAGATCAAGGGCGGCTTCATGGAAGGCAAGGTCGTTTCCATGGAAACCGTCAATGCTCTGGCTTCCATCCCCGCGCTGCCTGTCCTGCAGGCTCAGGTGCTTGGCACCATGCTGGCGCCTATCTCTGCTCTGGCCTGCGTCATCAAGCAGATCGCCGAGAAGCAGGGCGCGCCCGCCGAGGCTGCCGCTGAAGAAGCTGCCGCCGAGTAAGCATCCCCCTACACTTAACAAAAACATTATTCTAACAACAGGAGGCTATTACAATGTCTGAGAAAGTTACTGCTATGATCGAAGAGATCAAGGGTCTGACTGTTCTGGAGCTCAGCGAGCTGGTTCACGCTCTGGAGGAAGTTTTCGGTGTTTCCGCTGCCGCTATGGCCGCTCCCGCTGCTGGCGCTGCTGCTCCCGCTGCTGAGGAGAAGACCGAGTTCGATGTGGTTCTGACCGGTTTCGACGCCGCTCAGAAGATCAAGGTCATCAAGGTCATCCGCGAGGTCATGGGTCTGGGTCTGGCCGAGGCCAAGGCTGCTGTCGAGGGCGCTCCCACCACCATGAAAGAAGGTCTGTCCAAGGACGACGCCGAGGCTCTGAAGAAGCAGGTCGAGGAAGTCGGCGGCAAGGTCGAGCTGAAGTAAGTTTCTTACAAGCACATAAAAAACAGGAGATGCATCGCATCTCCTGTTTTTGTGCTTTCCTAATGGAAGATATCAAATGCTCAGCCCGGCAGCTCTCCCGCTGCTCCACGCCCATTGCAGATTATACCCGCCGCAGTCGCCGTCAATATCCAGCACCTCGCCGCAGGCGTAAAAACCCGGCACGAGACGGCTTTCCATGGTGCGGGGATCAAACTCGTCGCACCGCAGGCCGCCCGCCGTCACCTGTGCCTGATCGAAGCCGCATACGCCGGTGATGGGCAGCGCAAAGTCCTTTGTCCGTGCCGCAATCCGCCGCAGGTCGCCGTCGCTGAGATTGGCGGCGCTCTGGTTGGTAAAGCCGGCTGCTTTGCATATCATCTGGCCCAGACGGCTGTGGAGGGTTCCGGTCAGCAGCGTGCCCGCCTCACGGCTTCCTGCATTGTCGCGCCGCTGCCGCAGCCAGTCCAGCACCTCCTGCTGCTCCCAGTCCGGCAGCAGATCCAGCGTCACCGTCAGCCCCTCGCCGCCAGTGGCGACGGAACGGGAGATATCAAAAATCGCCGGGCCGCTGACGCCGTACTCGGTGAACAGCACCTCACCCCGGTTCTGTGCCAGCACCTCGCCGCCTCGGTGGATGGTGACGCCCGTCTCGGCCTTCACGCCCTTCAAGGCCCGGGGGTAGGTGGGATCGGTCTTGACCTGCACCAGCGAGGGATACAGCGCCGTGCGGTGATGCCCCAGCCCCTTTGCCAGCTGATAGCCGTCCATAACGCCGCCTACCTTGCCGCCTGCCGCGCCGCCCGCCGCAAGGATCACCCGGTCGGCGGTAAATTCTTCACCGGATTCGGTGCGAACAAGAAAAATGTTGCCTTTTTTGCGGATACCCGTTACCGGACAGGCAGTATGCAGGTCAATTCCGTGGTCTTCCAGCGCGAACCGCAGCACGTCCAGCACGCTGCCGGCCATGTTGCTGAAGGGATATACCCGTCCGCTGTCCTCAGCCGTGGTGAGCAGCCCCAGTCCGGCAAAGTACAGCAGCGTATTTCCCACGTCGAAGGCGGCCAGCGCATGGTCGCAAAACCCCTCGCCGCCGTGATAGTGGGCGGGGGAGACGTGGTGGTTGGTCAGGTTGCACCGGCCGTTTCCAGTGGCCATCAGCTTGCGGCCTACGCGCCCCTGCCGCTCCAGCAGCGTCACGGCGTGGCCGTTCTCCGCTGCCGTCAGCGCCGCCATCATCCCGGCAGCTCCGCCGCCGATCACCAGTACTCTCATGTCTGCTTCTCCAGTCGTTTCCGGGTCAGATAGCCCTCCAGCATCAGCGAAGCCGCTACTGCGTCCACGGTTTTCTTCCGCTGCTTGCCGTTTTTGCCGTTATGAAACAGGATGGCGTGGGCCTCCACGGTGCTGCGCCGCTCGTCCCACAACGTGACGTTCAGTCCCGTGGATTCCCGCAGCGTATCGGCGTAGGCGGCGCATTTCTCGGCGCGGGGCCCCAGCGTGCCGTCCATGTTCTTGGGATAGCCCAGCACCAGCTCCGTCACGCCGTGCTCCTGCACCAGACGGCAGATTTCCGCCGTCACCACGTCGGCCTTGCGGCTGTCGATGACGGTGGAGAACCCCGCCAGCGTACCGGTGGCGTCGGAAATGGCCACGCCGGTGTGGGCATCGCCGTAATCAATGGCCATGATCTTCATAAAAACCTCCTGATGGGGGAAATGTTCCCGTCTATCATACCGCGTTTTGCCGCTTTTCGCAACAGGGAAAAGGGGAGATGCAGGTAAAAATGCGGAGAGACGCTGCTGGTTTTTCCGAGGCGCTGCACGTGACGGAGGGCGCGGCAGGGCTGTATTGACGGTCTGTGTCCGCCGGTTTTGTCAGATTTATGCAATCGGGGCTTGAAATTTTGGCGACTTTTGTCAGCACTGACACTTTACATTAGCGTGATAAAGTGGTAGAGTATTACCATACTAAAAACAACACACGGCATCCCAAAGGATGCCAACGAAAAAGGAGAAAAGTAACATGAAAAAGTTTTTGGCAATGCTGCTGGCACTGGTTATGGTGCTGAGCCTGGCCGCCTGCGGTAATCAGGCGACCCCCGATGCGAACAACAATGATGCAAGCGACGACAACAGCGATACCCCGGCTGAAGTGACCTACGCCGTGGAAGCCGGCTCCGCCGGTGAGGAAGTGGCCAACGAAATGGGTTGGAAGATCACCTCTGTGGGCTCCCAGGCTGACGCGCTGATGGAAGTGTCCTCCGGCACCTCCGATGCCGCCATCATCGACCTGCTGATGGCTGGCGCCATGGTGGGCGAGGGTACCAGCTATCCCGACCTGAAGGTCACCGATCAGAAGCTGACCTCTGAGCTGTACGGCGCCGGCTGCCGCAAGGGCAGCGATTTGGCCTCCTACATCAACAGCGTGATGTCCGCGGCTTATGCCGATGGCAGCATGCTGGAGCTGGCCAAGACCTATGGCGTACAGGAGGCTCTGCTGGAGCAGCCCGCTGCTGAGTTCACCGCTTCCGAGTCCGACAGCGATGTGGCCTACATCCAGGGCAAGGGCAAGCTGGTGGTGGGTATCACCGAGTTTGCACCTATGGATTACAAGGATGACAACGGCGAGTGGATCGGCTTTGATGCCGACATGGCCAAGCTGGTAGCCGAGAAACTGGGTGTTGAGGTTGAGTTTGTGGTCATCGACTGGGACATGAAGGTCAACGAGCTGGACAGCAAGAACATCGACGTGGTGTGGAACGGCATGACCTTGACCGAGGGTGTGACCGCCGCCATGGAGTGCACCAACGCTTACTGCGAGAACGCGCAGGTTGTCATCACCAAGTGAGTTGCCAGACGGCAAAAAGTGTGCTATAATACAGTTTCCCATGGCAGAGGGCGTGACGCGTCCTCTGCCTTTGGGCGGCTTTTGATACGGCTGATCCTGTTACTTTTTCGATAGATACGATAGACCCCCACTATACATTAAAGGAGTTTTACCATGTTCTGGACCGTCACCCTCTCCCTGCTGAGCGGTATGGGGCAGCTTTTGAAGCTGTTTTTCCTGACGCTGCTGTTTTCCTTGCCGCTGGGACTGCTGATCGCCTTTGCTCTGCGCAGCCGGTGCAAGCCGGTGAGCTGGCTGTTCAACGTGATCGTGTGGATCATTCGCGGCACGCCCCTGATGCTGCAATTGATCATCATTTTCTATGGCCCCGGCAAGTGGTTCGATAATAACATCTGGGCCCTTTTCTCCGATGGCCGTATGGCAGCCTGCGTGGTGGCCTTTGTCATCAACTACGCCTGCTATTTCGCCGTCATCTACAAGGGCGGCATCGAGGGCGTCCCCGTGGGGCAGCAGGAGGCCGGTCAGGTGCTGGGCATGACCAAGAGCCAGATCTTCTTCAAGGTGACGCTGCTGCAAATGGTGAAGCGCATCGTGCCCCCTATGTCCAACGAGATCATTACGCTGGTAAAGGATACATCCCTTGCCCGTATCATCGCGGTGACAGAGCTGATCAAGGCCGGTGAGTCCTATATGAAGTCCGCCGGTATCATCTGGCCCCTGTTCTATACGGCGGTGTTCTATCTGGCCTTTGTGGGCATTCTGACGCTGCTGTTCAACTACATCGAGCGCAAGCTCAGCTACTTCAGATAAGGAGGTTTCACCATGGCGATTCTGGACGTACAACACATTGAAAAGCACTTTGGCGACACCTCTGTGCTGAAGGATATCAGTTTTTCGCTGGAGGAGGGACAGGCCCTCTCCATCATCGGCTCATCCGGCAGCGGCAAAACCACGCTGCTGCGGTGCCTGAATTTCCTGGAGACGCCGGATCAGGGCGTGATCTCCGTTCGGGGCAAGACGCTGTTTGACGCTGCCGACCCTGACACCCGCCGTGAGGCGGACATTCGTAAAAAACGCCTGCATTTTGGTCTGGTGTTCCAGAGCTTCAACCTGTTCCCTCAGTACACGGCACTGGAAAACGTGACACTGGCCCGTAAGCTGATGGCGAAAACGGAAAAGACCGGCGAGAGCGAAGATGCCATTCTGGCTGACGGCAGGGCGCTGCTGGAGAAGATGGGCCTTGCCGACCGCATGGAGAACTATCCCCACCAGCTGTCCGGTGGACAGCAGCAGCGCGTGGCCATTGCCCGCGCGCTGGCCATGAAGCCGGATATCCTGTGCTTTGACGAGCCTACCTCCGCACTCGACCCGGAGCTGACCGGCGAGGTGCTGAAGGTCATTCGCGGCCTTGCCCAGCAGCATACCACCATGATCATCGTGACCCATGAGATGGCCTTTGCCCGTGATGTGGCCGATCAGGTGATCTTCATGGATGGCGGCGTCATCGTGGAGCAGGGCAGCCCCGAACAGGTCTTCGAAAATCCGCAGCAGGAGCGGACCAAGGAATTCTTGCAGTCTTACCGCGAGACAAGCAGCGCTCAGGCGTAGTAATTCACGAGCAGGTCGACGACCGCACCGTAGCTCTGCGTGCCGAGTTCATCGCCGTAGGATTTGATCATCTTATCATTGAGCGACTGGGTGACGGTGGCCGTGAGACCCTTGTACTGCGCCCAATAGGCGCTGTTGTAGCGCAGATCGAGCACGATCTCGTCGGGAAGCGAATCGCGAATCTGCTGCCATGCGTCGGGGTCGACGCGGTACAGCGCGTTGCCGAGGTGAATGTAGCCGAGCATCCAGCCCGCATAGTTGTAGTTTGCGTCGTCGCAGCGCGTGCAGGCGAGGACCGCGAGGAAGTTGCTCTGCTGCTCGGACGTGATGCCGCGCTGGTGCGAGAGCTCGTGCGCGCAGGTCGAGGCCAGCAGCATCGCGGGCGAGTCCATGTTCACGTTTGACTCGCCCGTGAACGGAAAGTAGAAGCCCGTGAAGTTCATCGCGCTCATGATCTTCGAAAAGAAAATGCCCTTGGGCTTCTGGTCCGGCATGTCGAGGAACGGAAATTCGTCGTACAGGCAGTCATACACCGTGTCGGCGTAGTTAAGAATCTCCTGCCGGTCGGCGGTGAAGAGGCCGTTTTCGTCGCGCGCGATGTGCGCCGACGCCTCGGCGAGATGGTCCGCGAAATACTGCGTGACGCGCACTAAGTCTTCATACGCGACGGGCTCGGGCGAAAGGCCGCTTCTGTCGCAGAAGTCGTCCGCGTAATAGTTCGCGCCCCAGAGAAGCGAGAACGCGGCGTAGACCGTGAGAAACAAATCGAGCACGAAGAGCGCGCAGCGGTACGCGGCGCGCCCTCTTTGGCGCGATCTGACCAGATAG
>URKW01000058.1 GCA_900548615.1 uncultured Eubacteriales bacterium
CGCAGGTCGTTGGGGTTGACGATGGCGGAGGTCAGAACCTGCATCATGGCCATGGCCACCAGCGTGGAGTCCAGAATGGGACGGACAGCCTTGGGGGCGCCGTTGGAGTTGTTGCTGAGGCCGCCGGTGGACTTCAGACCCTCGTCGGCGAACATCTTGATGGCGTTCAGCACGTCCATCTGCTTATCCTGCATGCCCTTGACCACCAGGAACAGGGGGTCGAACCACAGGTCGGAAGCGTCCATGCCCAGGCTCAGGCCGCGCTCCAGCATGTGGTGACAGTGCATCATACGCTCCTCGTTGTCCTTGGCGATGCCGTCGGCGGAGCACAGGGCGATAACGATGGCGTCGTTGGCGGCGGCCAGATCGATGTTGGAGATACGGGAGCCGGCGTCGGCGGAGTTGACGATGGGCTTGCCGTTGGTGCGGTTATAGACGTGGATACCGGCTTCGATGGCCTTCTTGTTGGCGGTATCGAGAGCCAGAGGCACGTTGTTGAAGTTCTCCTGCAGCAGCTTGACCGCCCAGGTCATCAGCTCAGGGCCGTTGGACTCGGCGGGGCCGATGTTCACGTCCAGATAGGTAGCGCCGGCCTTGATCTGCTCGGCGGCACGCTTCAGGATGGGCTCGGGGTTCATGGTGTTCATGGCCTCGCGGATCACGGGGCTGATGCAGTGGATGCGCTCGCCGATGGTGACGAACTTGGGGGAGTTGGGGTCACGCTGCTTGTAGGTCACGCCCATGTCCACCACGTCGATCTTGGGGATGGACATAGAGATCTTCTCGAAGTCCAGCGGCGCGTCCACGTCCACGGCCTTCTTCTCCTCGGCAGGCTTCTTGGAAGCGGCAACCGCCTCGGCAGCCTTGATGTACTCGCCGTCGCGCAGGTACTTCACCAGCTCCACGGCCTCGCGGGTGCCGACCACCACGTTCCAGTCAGGCAGCTTATCCTGAATGTCGCCCTTCATCACGGCGGCCTTGCCGGGGATAATCAGGGTGCGGTTGTTGATCTTACCGGCGATATCGTACTCGTCGAAGAACTTCTTGATGGAGCCGGAGGAGAACTTACCGGCGGCCCATGCGGTCAGCACGGACATGCCGGACGCGTCGGTGATCAGCAGGTTGACGGGCACCTTGGAGCGCTCCAGCTCGCCGGACACCAGGAAGTAGGTCAGGGCGAAGTCCACGGTCAGGGCGCAGGGATCGTCGGGGGTCGCGCCGTTGATGGGATAGATGCCCGGCTCCACCTTCATGGGCTTCTGAGGATCGGTGAACACGTTCTGGCGCAGACCGTACAGCGGCAGCGCCTCGGCATAGCGCATGGTCTCCATGACCACGATGGAGCCGTACTTCATGGTGAACAGGGCCGCCAGCGCGGTCTCCATGTGCACGTCGCCGTGGCACAGCTTGGCCAGATTGACCAGAGAGGGATAACCGAAGGTGCGGTCGCCGTCCTTCAGGGCGGTACGGCGCACCAGCACGGCGTTGGCGAAGGTTTCCTTGATGGTGGCGCCGGTCACGTCGATGACCAGATTCTTGTTCTCCAGCTTCTCCAGCGCGGCCACGGTGTCGTGGATCTCGGCCAGATCGGCGCCCTTGACGCCCAGCACCACACCGGCCTCCACGGCCAAGGCGCTCATGGCCTCGTAGTTGTCCTTATTGGCGCCGTTCAGCACAGGCTTGGTGTCGCCGATGGCGGCCAGCGCCAGCTTGGCGTTGTCCACGCTGTCGGTGTCGATGATGACGGCACGCTCGGTAGCGGCAGCCTTCTTGCACAGGTCGGCCAGACGTGCGCCGTCGCCGCCGTCGTGAACCAGCAGGAACTCCACATACTCACGCTCGCCGATACGCTCGTAATCCACGGCCTTCATCTCGGCCAGCTTGGCGTCCACAGCGGCGTCGTCCATGCAGGTGCACAGGGACACGGCAAAGCGGTTGCGGTTGACGAAGGTCTTTTCATGACGCATCATGACGGTCTCGCCGCCCAGCTTCATGCCGCCCACCTCGATGGCCTTCATGGGGGGCGCGGTAGCCTCGCTCAGCAGGGCGATGGCCTCGTCGGACATATAGGGGCACTTCTCGATGGGCAGCGCGCCCTGCGCCACCTTCATGCAGAATGCCATACAAGTGGGAACGCCGCACTCCTTGCAGTTCTTCTTGGGAGACAGCTTGAAAATATCTAAACCTTTAACAGCCATTGTTCGCTTCCTCCTTTCCGCGTCAGACCAACTCGCCGATCATGGCGGCGATGGTACGGATGGCTTCGGGGTGGCGCATGATCACAGCGTCGGAACCGCTGGCCAGCACGGCGGCGGCGGTCACGATCTCCATCTCAATGCCGCGCTCCTCCTGAGAGCCCCACTCGGGCATATCGGCCTCAGGCATGATCGCTTCCTTCACGCCCCAGGTGTCGGCGGACACGGGGGTGATGATGGGCATCTGCAGCATGGCGTCGGACTGGCTCAGGGCGGCGTCCTTCACGCGATCCAGCGTGGAGGCCACATACTCGAAGCCGTAACCGGCGGCAGCGGAGCCGATGTTCATCACGATGGACTGGGCGCTGACGCCCAGCTGGGTCATGACGGTGTTCAGCTGCTTGGCCAGGTTGATGTCCACGGCGGACTCCGCGCCCACCTTCTGGCCGTAGGCCAGACCTGCGCCAGCGCCAATGGCCTTGTAGTTCTCGTCGCGGGCGGACAGCACCAGAATATTCTTGCCTGCCAGCGCCTCGGCGATTTTGTTGAACAGCTCGGTATCCTTCTCGATATTCTTGCAGCCCATCACCACCAACGGCATGTCGGTAGCGTCGGCCACGGACTTGGCCAGCTCCACGCACTCGTCAACGGACTTGTTCTCGCCGTTGGGATCCGCGCCCTCCAGATGCAGGCAAATGAAGGAAGCGCCTTCCATGGCAGAGACCCGCTTGGCCATGTCGGCCACGGTCGCGCAGCCCTCATAGAACTTCTGCTCACCGGGCATGGTGCACATGGCCATACCGGCGTCGGTCAGCTCCACGCCGATCTTGGGCGCGTTGGTGATCTCGCCGTCAAACGTGTGGAATGCCAGCACGTTCTGGCCGCCGATGGTGACGGCCTTGTCGCCTACACCCAGCACCACTTCGTTGATGTGGGCGTTGTAGGTATGCTTTTTGGGTACGAAAGACATCTTGACAAATCCCCCTTGTAGATGTTGTTTAAAGTTTCAGCTCCTTGATGATCCCGGCCAGCGCCTTTTTCACGGGCGCGTCGTCGGGCACCTGGGAACTAGGTCTTCCCTCGCAGTCATAAGCGTAAACCGTTTCGTCCTGGGGCAGTACGCCAGCCAGCTCCAGGTGGTATTTTTCGATCTCCTCCGCCACGCCGGGATTCAGCTCGCCGTTGGGCGCGCGGTTGACGATCAGCTTCATGGTGCCGGGCTTCAGCTCCAGCTCGCGGATCATCTCGGCCAGGCGGCCCGCCGCCTGAATGCCCCGCCGGGAGCAGTCGGAGATCAGCAGCATGGTATCCACATGAGGCAGGGTGCCGCGGCTGATATGCTCCAGTCCGGCCTCGTTGTCGATGACCATATACTTGTAGTTGCCCACGTACTTGTCGATCTGTGTCTTCAGTACGCCGTTGACAAAGCAGTAGCAGCCCTTGCCCTGTGTGCGGCCCATGACCAGCATGTCATAGTCGTCCTCCTCCACCAGCGCGGAGCTGAACTTCATTTCGGCGTAATCCGCCTTTGTCATGCTGGGCGGCACGGTGCCGTTTTTCTCCGCCTGGGCCATCTCCTCGCGAATGTCGCCCAGCGTGGTCTCCACTTCCACGCCCAGCACTTCATTCAGGTTGGAGTTGGCGTCGGCGTCCACGACCAGCAGCGGGCCCTTTCCCGCCTTGCACAGATAGTCGATCAGCATGCCGCAGGTGGTCGTCTTGCCGACGCCGCCTTTGCCCGCCACTGCAATGATATGTGTTTTTCCCATAGTTTCGATCCATCCTTTGCGGGGCCTGCGGGGCATGTCGCTCTCCGCGGGCCATAGGGGTTACATGTAATGCTCCGGCCGACCGGCAGTCTCTGCGATACAGGCCATACCGGTCTTTGCTGGAAGTACCTTGAAGGAGCACGCAGCTTTTGCTGAACGCACCCTTCACACGCTCAATAGATTCCCTCCTTAGCATCCAATTTATCATGATCCCGGTCAGGGATGTAGATACAAATTCAAGCTGGCGAAAAGTCTTACGACTTTTCTGCCAAAAGATTTGCGGCCGGCTGCGCGCGTCCTTCGGACACACTGGCGGCCGAGAAGTATTTTTCTGACGCGCATGTCGTCAGAAAAATGATTTGATTCTTTCGCGCCTGCGAGCGCGAATTCTGCGAAGCTTTCACAGCTCCGTGAACAAAAACCTCTGATACATGCCCGCGCTCTCCACAAACACGGTCATCTCGCCGGGGCGGCCCTCCTCGGCGGTAAGGTGTACCTCGCCGCCCTTGATCTCCCGCCGAACCCATTCCACAGGGTCGTCGGTGTCCACCTCGAAGAACAGCACGTCCCGCATCTGGTTGCGCTCACAGCTGTTGGCGATCTCCCGCACCACTTCATACCGCTTCATGGATATCTCCTAAAAAAAGGAAAACGGCCCCCTTGTGTGCCAGAAAACGTTGTTCGCCTTTCTCACCACAGGGCCGTGCGCTTTGCGCATTTGCCGGGGCGGTAACGGCGCTTTTCACCGCTCTCCTTTTCCCCTTGTTATTTTTTCTACAATTAGAAATTATACTTGAAACCATGCGTTTTTGTCAACCTTTATTTCGTGCAAATCCCACAAAACAACCATTTCGTTTTGCGCGTTTCACAGTTCGTTTACACGCTGTTGTTAAAATAGCCGTATCGTTATGTGAATTTTTTGACAATTTGACGAAAAATAAAAATTTCCGATTTTTGCCTTGTATTTTGCCGCCGTCCCTAGTATGATACAGGCAGTGTGCACAGACCGGGACACTTCTTCTGCTGTGAACACATCCCTTGCTGCAAGAGTAGAAGTGGCGCGTTAAGTGCCGGTCGGATGGGAGGTTGCCGCCGGACGAAGGAGCTTGCTCCGCGATGCCATCTTCGCATCCGCTGTTGCAGAGTACGGTACGCCGTGCGCGGAACAATCGCATACCCTTTCCCCAACCTCCTCCCACATTTTTGTTAGGAGGCCTTTTTTATGTCCAAAAATCCCGAAAAGTCCGGATGGAGCGTGCGCTCCATCGCCATCTGCGCGCTGCTGACGGCGCTGAGCGTCATTCTGGCCCGTCTGCTGATCCCCATGCCCAACGAGACCACCCGCTTCTCCATCGAGGCCGTGCCCATCTTCATCGCGGGCATGCTGTTCGGCCCGCTGCCCGGCGCTTTCACCGGCTTCGCCGCCGACTTCATCGGCTGCCTGTTCACCCCCTACGGCTACAATCCCATCTTCTGCGTGCCGCCCATTCTGTACGGCCTGTGCGCCGGACTGTTTCGCCCGTGGCTGACCCAGAAGATCTCTCCGCTGCGCATCGCCGCGGCGTTTCTCCCGGCCATCGTGCTGGGCTCCATTCTCTATCAGAGCGGCTCGCTGGCCCTGATCTACGGCGGCGACAGCAAGCTGGCCTTTTTCGTGACCAAGCTGGCCACCCGCAGCGTGCAGTTTGCCGTCACCGGCGTGCTGGATGTGCTGCTGGTGTGGGCGCTGTGCCGCTCCCGCGTATTCACCGCCGCCGGCGTGTGGCCTACCGCCGCCCAACCGGCGCAGAAAGGAGTGTCAGGACAATGACACTGGACGAAGCCTTACATTACATCCACGCCGTCTGCTGGAAGGGCAGCATCCCCGGTCTGGAGCGTATCAGCGCCCTGCTGGACAAGATGGTTCATCCGGAGCGGACGCTGAAATTTGTTCACGTCACCGGCACCAACGGCAAGGGCTCCACCTGCGCCATGGTGGCCTCGGTGCTGCGGCAGGCGGGCTATCGCACCGGCCTGTACACCTCGCCCTACATCGTCCGCTTCAACGAGCGGATGCAAATCAACGGCGAGCAGATCCCCGACGACGAGCTGTGCGCCATCACCGAGGAGATCAAGCCGCTGGCCGACAGCATTTTCGAGCAGCCCACCGAGTTTGAGATGGTCACGGCCATTGCCTTCGCGTGGTTTGCCCGCCGCCAGTGCGACATCGTGGTGTGCGAGGTAGGCATGGGCGGCGAGTTCGACGCCACCAACGTCATCGGCGCTCCCGAGGCTGCCGTGCTGTGCAACATCGGCCTTGACCACACGGAGGTGCTGGGCGACACACTGGAGAAGATCGCCGCCACCAAGAGCGGCATCATCAAGCCCGGCTGCGACGCGGTGCTGTACCGCTCCACCGACGGCGTGGAAGCCGTGGTGGAGCAGCGCTGCCGCGAGGTGGGCGCAGCGCTCCACAAGGTGGACTTTACCCAGCTGCACCTGCGGCAGCATTCGCTGGAGGGGCAGGTCTTCGACTTCGGCGGCAGGGAAAATCTCCATCTCCCCCTGCTGGGCAAGCATCAGCTACACAATGCCGCCGTGGCGCTGACCACGCTGGACGTGCTGCAAAAGCGGAGCTGGAACATCACCGAGGACGATATCCGTCAGGGACTGTCCCGCGTCACGTGGCCGGGCCGGTTCCAGATCATTCACCGCGACCCGCTGTTCCTCATCGACGGCGGCCACAATCCCCAGTGTATTCAGGCGCTGGCCCAGAATATCACCGATTATCTGCCGGGCCGTCCCCTGACGGTGCTGACCGGTGTATTGAGCGACAAGGATTACCACTGCATGTACCGCAGTGTGGCGGATCACGCGGTGGAGTTCATCACCGTCACCCCGGACAATCCCCGCGCCCTGACGGCGCAGGAGCTGGCGAAATATCTGGCCAGCTTCGGCAAGCCCGTCACCCCCTGCGACACGGTGGCGGACGGCGTCCGCCTTGCCATCGACCACGCGGGTAAGGACGGTACTGTGCTGTGCTACGGCTCCCTGTACCTGCTGGGCGACGTGATCAACGCAGTTGAAGAAACCAAATGACCCCAAAGCGGCAGGCTCTCCTGCCGCTTTGGTTTATTTGAACGGCGGTAAGTACCGCTCTGGCGCTGTGCGTAGGGGCGGGGTTCTACCCCGCCCGTCGCCTATTTGAGCTGCTTAATTTACTGAGCGGAAGGGGTAGAACCCCTCCCCTACGAAGTATCACAAATACCCCCGTCAAAGGAGACCGCCATGTTTGCTGACTTACACATCCACATGCTGCTGTCCGGCAGCGACTGGAAGGCCGCCATCGCCGGACACCAGCCCCATCCGGACGATATTTTGATCAAAGAACGTCTTTCCGCCTATCAATCTGCCGGAATTTCGTATCTTCGGGATGGCGGCGACCGGTTCGGGGTCTGCCTGCGGGCTAAGGAATTGGCCCCGGAATACGGCATCACCTACCGTACCCCAGCGTTTCCCATCTACAAAAAAAGCCACTATGGCAGCTTCATTGGCCGGGGATGGTCGGATTTTGCGGAATACCGCGCATTATTGGCGGAAGCGCAGGCAAGCGGGGCGGATTTCATCAAGCTGATGGTCTCCGGCCTGATGGATTTCTCCGCCTACGGCGTGCTGACGGAGGAGCCGCTGACCGGTGCGGAGATGCATGATCTCATTGCCGCCGCCCACGACCTGGGCTTTGCCGTCATGGCCCACTGCAACGGAGCAAAAGCGGTGAAAAACGCCGTCACAGCAGAGGTTGACAGCATCGAGCACGGGGCGTATCTGGACGACGAAGCCTGCCATATTCTGGCAGAAAGCGATACCGTCTGGGTACCGACTCTCTCCACCATCGGCAACCTGATCGGCAGTGGGCGGTTTCCGGACGATGTAGCGGAACGTATCCTCCGGTCGGCCCAGGAGAATATCCGAAAAGTCGCTAACTTGGGCGGTCATATCGGCTTGGGATGTGACGCCGGGGCGTTTCGGGTGCCCCATGTGGAGGGTACATTCAGCGAAGAAAAATGGCTGCGGGAGACGCTGGGCGAAAACACGGACGCCATACTGTCCGCCGCAGAAGGACAAGTCCGGGCAAAATTTTAAAATTAATTGGTACATTAACGGCCTTTATGGGTACATAAAAGGGCATTATCGGTACATGAAAAAAGCGGTATTCGAGCAAAGCCCGAATACCGCTTTTTTGATTTGGAACGATTTCCTTACATGAGGGGCTCCATCTCCAGAACAGGATGGCCCACTTCGGTCAGGAAGCCATACAGCTCCTCCATGTCGGTGGTGACGGTCTCGTCAGCGATCATGCTGGTGAAGTTGTCAATGCCGTACAGCTCCTTGGCGGTGGCGTTGATGCGATCCGCCATCTGATCCTTCAGCTCCTTGGGCAGCCAGACGATGCGGCCCATGCCGCCCTCGGCAGCCAGGAACTTCTTGGAGGCGATGAACTGCTTGCCGTGGCCCATGAAGCCGGGGGTCTGAACGCCGCCGCCGGTCATGGACGCCATCTCGGAGAAGCTCATGCCCAGAGGGGTCATGCCCACATGCTCACGGTTGGTGATGACCACGCCGTTGGACATGGGCTCGATGCCGCAGATGCACTCGAAGCAGCCGCAGGAGGTCATGGGATCCTCCAGGATGGAGTATAGGGTCACGCGCTCCAGCGCGCCGTGAGAATACTTGCTGACGGCCTCGTTAACGTCCTCGTAGGCGCCCAGACGCTCGTCCAGGCAGCGATCCTTGGGAACGATCTGGCAGGGGCCGTTGGGGTCCAGCTCATTGGTGGCCTTGGCGTCCAGCCAGGACACGGCGCCGCACAGGCCCAGACGCTCGGGCGTGACGATGCAGACGTGGCTGGGGGAGAAGGCCTGGCACAGAATGCAGGTGTAGAACTTATCCACGGACTCGTCGGTCATGGACTTCAGGCGGGCGTCACGGGCGATGAACGCCTCGTTGGCCTTGGCGCGGATCTCCTTGCAGCCCTCGGGACGGGTGCAGATGCGAACCTGGCACTTGTCCACCACGGTCTCATACTCGCCCTTGACCTTGGCATACAGCACCTCGCCCAGATGACGGGCGCGGAAGCCGGCCTCGAAAGCGGACTTGGACACGCGGACGCGGATCATGTCGCGCTGGCCGGTATGCATGACACCCTCGATGCAGTTGAGGAAGTTGTGGAACTTACGCTCGACCACAGGCTCGAAGTCGGTCTGCCAGGACTTGCCGGCCACCTCCAGCGTGATGGTCAGGCAGATCTTGGAGCCGGGCTCGAACTCGTCGAAGTCGGGGCCGTCCAGAATGATGGCGTGATCCTCGATATTCTGGGCTTCTTCGGTGCGGCAGAACTCGCAGCAGTCCACGCGGGAGCCGTCGATCTCGATCTGGGTGTCGTTCTTGCGGATGATCTCGCCCTCGAAGGCGTTGGAGAAAGCCACGGGAATGTCGATATTGGTGACCTTGATCTTGATATCGCGAGCCTCCAGAGAGGTCTCGATCCAGTCCTGAGTATTCTCGTTGATAATCAGGGACTTGGGAACGGCCCACATGTCATCGGTATCGTTGGTGATGACGGGGAAGCCCAGCTGGATGGCACCGGCGCCGCAGGCCACGGTGATATCGGGCACGGGAGCGTAGGCGTTGACGAACGCGAAAATGCGGTGGAAGGAGTAGTCGATATGGCCGTCATAATCGCCGGGCTGGACAGCGCCGAAGATGAAGGCGGCGCGGACAACCAGAGAGATGATGTGGCCCACGGACCAGATATCCTCGCCCACAGGGACGACGCGAACGTCGAAGTTCATGGTCATGCCGCACTCGATCAGCTGGTCAATGATGCCGCCGATCAGGAACACGAAGATACCGCGGGACTGGTAGCCCTTGACGGTTTCCAGCGCTTCCTCCTTGGTGGGAGCGGGGCCGATCATGACCACGAAGCCGGGGATATCGCGGGTGACCAGAGGCACGCCCAGGGTACGCACCTCGGCATCGGTGAAGTGGCCGTGGTAGTTGGTGCCGGCATAGGGATCGGGGTTGCGGGCATACTTGCAGGCCTCGATCATCTCGGCGGCGATGGCGGTGCCAACGCCGGAGGTGAAGATGTCCTTGGTCTTATACTCGCGGGTCATCATGGCCTTCACATCGGCCAAGGTGTCGCGCAGCTCGCCCAAGGTGGTGACCTTCTTGCCCAGATAGGCGTAAATGCAGGACAGGTAGTAGGCCGTGTCCGGCATCTTCATGGGAGCGGACTCGCCCAGCTCGGCAACGACGGCGTTGATCTCTGCCTCCGCCTTGGCAAACATCTCGTCGGAGCCTCTGAATACTCTGTCAAATAATCCCATTGATCTATTTCATCCTTTCAAAAATTCAAGTCTCGTCGATGCGCGCCTTGATGGCCCGGATCTCCTCCACGGCCCTGGGGCTGACATCGTAAGGGGAAAGGCCGCGCCGGTCGGCGTCGATAACCTCGGCGTCGTAGCTGATAAAGCCCAGCAGATTCTCCTCGGGGATGCGGGAGCGGACGAATTCACGATCCGCGTCGTCCCGGATCTTGTTGGCCACCACGTCCACCTTGGTGACGCCAAGGTCGGCGGCCAGCTGCTTCACCTTTTCATAGGTCTGCACGCTTCTTGCGCCCGGCTCGATGACCACGATGAAGCGATCCATGCACCCGGCGGTGCCGCGGCCCAGATGCTCCAGACCTGCCTCCATGTCCATGATGACCACGTCGTCCTTGCGGAACACCAGCGCGGAGAGAATGGACTTGAGCATCACATGCTCGGGGCAGACGCAGCCGCCGCCGCCGGTCTCCACCGTGCCCATCACCAGCAGCTTGACGCCGTTGATATCACGGGCGAACTTATCGGGGATATCGCTGACCTGCGGGTTCAGCTTGAAGAATTTATTGGTGTAGGTGGCGCCGGTGCGCTCCTCTACCAGCTGACGCATTTTGGAAATGGGTGTGATGGAATTGACCTCCTCCTCCGTCAGGCCCAGCGCCAATCCCAGATTGGCGTCAGGATCCACGTCGGCGGCCAGCACGGTACGGCCCTCGTCGGCGTACAGGCGGGCCAGCGTGGAGGAGAGCGTCGTTTTGCCTACGCCGCCCTTTCCGGTAATGGCTACTTTCATTGGTTCGACCTTTCCTCAGTCAAGATACAGCTCTTACTTAGATGCCCAGCGCGGCGCGCTTGGCCTCGATACCGGCGATCATCTTGTCGCCCAGGCTCTCGATATCGGTGTCCACGATGAAGCGGGCTTCCACCCAATCCTTCACGCCGTGCTCACCCTGCAGCAGCTCCACCACTTCGCTGGAGCCCTTGGTGTAGGGATCCACGCCCAGATAGGTGTCGATACCGGTGGCGACCACGTAGTTGCCGATGGAGACGGCCTTCTCGCTCATCCACTCGGGCGCGCAGCCGCACAGGGGGATCTGGGAGATGTTGATGCCCCAATCCTTGGCGATATCGGAGGCCAGCAGCATCATGCGGGAAATATCCACGCAGGAGCCCATGTGCAGCACGGGGGGAATGCCCACCAGCTCGCACACGCGCTTGAGACCCTCGCCGCAGTATTCCTTGGCGTCAGGATCCATCAGGCCAGCCTTGGCGGCAGCCTGAGCGGAGCAGCCGGACAGAATGACGATGATGTCGTTCTTCAGCAGCTTCTTCATCAGCTCGATATGCGCGGTGTCGGGACGGACCTTGGGGTTATTGCAGCCCACCATGGCCACGGCGCCCCGCAGCACGCCGGCCTTCACGCAGTCGATCAGGGGCTTGGTGGTGCCGTAAGTATCCACGTGGGAGTTGCACACGCCGTCCAGCTCCTTCTTGATGGCTTCCAGAGAGTAACCAACGCGGGCCTTGGTCTTCAGCTCGGGGATGTTGACCAGCTCGGGACGACGGTTCTTGAAGTTTTCGATAGCGGTTTTGACGATATTCCTGGCGTTCTCACCGGCGCTCTCGGCATGGAACTCGATGAAATCAGAGTCGGGAATGCGGGCGATGGGAGAGGTGGTGATGAACTTGGTGTGGAAGCACTTGCTCAGGGGGCCCAGCGCGGGGAAGATGCACTGCACGTCCACCACGATGGCCTCGCAGGCGCCGGTCAGCACCACGTTTTCCTGATTCAGGAAGTTGCCGGCCATGGGGATGCCGTGACGCATGGTGACCTCGTTGCTGGTACAGCAGACGCCGGCCACGGTGATGCCCTTGGCGCCGTTTTCCTTGGCGTAGGCGATCATCTCGGGGTCGTTGGCGTAGAACACGATCATCTCGGACAGAGAGGGATCGTGGCCGTGAACGATGATATTGACGTTGTCCTTCTCCATGACGCCGATGTTGGCGGTGGTGTCAATGGGCTTGGGAGTGCCAAACATAACGTCGGAGAACTCGGTGCCCATCATGGAGCCGCCCCAACCGTCGGACAGACCGGCGCGCAGGGACTGGCGGATCAGCGCCTCAGGCATGGAGGAGCAGCCCATATGGGTCATATGCAGAGACTGGGACACCTCGCGGTCGATGGCGCGGGGCTCGATACCAGCCTTGTTCCACAGCTCCTGGGTGTGCTCGGGGGCGCGCTTGAGGAAGCGCTGGACGCCAAAGGGCTTGCCGTATTCCAGCAGGCCGATCTCGGCCATTTCGTGGGCCAGGTCGTAGATGTCCTTGCCCTCGGTCTCCACGCCCCATTCCTTGGCGATGCGGATCAGCTTGTCAGGATCCTTGACCTGATAGTTGCCGCCCTCGCGGGTCTGGTGCAGGGTGTGCATGATCTCGCGGCCATGGTCGGAGTGGGTGGCGGAGCCACCGGCGGTGAAGCGCAGATAGTTTCTGCCTACGATGCCGTGAACATCGCAGCCGCAGATACCGCGGGGCGCCTTGGGGGTGATGCGGCAGGGGCCCATGGAGCAAATACGGCAGCAGGTGCCGGCTTCGCCGAAGCCGCAGTGGGGGGTCTGGTTCTTTGCGCGCTGTTGCCAGGAATCCGCGCCGACCTTGATGCCGTTTTCCAGCAGAGCGGCCGTGGCAGCTTCCATCTGTTCCACCGTGATTAAACGATCCCAATCTTTCAAAGTGTAATCCTCCTAACGGTTTTTTCGCCGGCCGCCGCAGCGCGGAGACCGGCCTGCTTATCATATCTTGAGTTGCCCTAAAGGATGACGGTTCCTCCCACCCTCATCTTTGTCACCACTTTAACAAAGTATTGGGCGCTTGTCAACAAGGGAAATCAAATTTCCGTGACATTCTTGGAAATTTTCCACGAGCTTTGTCGGCTTTCCAGAGTCGGGCGGCAGTTGTCCGCGACGTGTCGACAATTTACAATTTCTTCCAATTGTTTCCTCGTATGAAAACTGCCCGGGACGGCGAAGC
>URKW01000059.1 GCA_900548615.1 uncultured Eubacteriales bacterium
TGCACCGTAATAGACGGCGACGGTGTAGAACGTCGTTTCGCTCGAGCCGAGCATGACCGCCGCAACGCGGCCGACATAGGAATCGACGCCGTAGGAGTCCATGATCTCCGATCCGACAGCCAGCGCGCCGCTGCCGGAGATGGGGCGGATAAAAAGGAGCGGCGCGACCTCCGGCGGAATGCCGACCCTTTCGAGCGCCGGCGCGAGCAGCGCACCCAGATACTCCATCGCGCCCGACGCGCGGAACATATACACCGCCGTCAGCAGGGCGATCAGGTTGGGGCAGATGCGCAGTACCACCCGCAGGCCGTCCATGGCACCGTCGGTGAGGGCGGCGTAAACGTCCACCCGCCGCGCCGCGCCCCATGCAGCCACCGCTGCCAGCAGCAGCGGGATCACCAGCGATGTCAGCTCCATTTCCGCCTCCACAGAGCCTGCAGCCCTCGCGCCGCCAGCAGTCCCGCCGTGACCGACAGTAGGGAGGAAAGCCACACGGACGGCAGGATATCAAGGGGCGCGGCGCAGCCGTGAGCGCTGCGCACGGCTGCCACGGTGGTGGGCAGCAGCTGGATGGAGGCGGTGTTCAGCACCACAAGGCGGCACAGCTCGTCGCTGGCCACACCGCCGCAGCCCTGCGCCATCCGCGTGGCGGCACGGATCCCCAGCGGAGTGGCGGCGTTGCCCAGCCCCAGCAGATTGGCCGACATGTTGGCGCTGAGGGCGGCCATGGTCTCCGTGTCCCGGCTGGCCCGGGGCAGAATGCGGCGCAACACGGGCCGCAGCAGCCGGGCCAGCTTTTCGCTGAGGCCGCCCCGCTCCATCAGCGTCATGACGCCGCTCCACAGACAGATGGCGCCCGCCATGGACAGACACAGCTCCACCGCCGCACCGGCGCCCTCCATGGCGGCGGCGGAGACTTCCGCCATGCGGCCGCTGATGCCGCCGCATACCAGCGCCAGCACAAAAAACGCCGCCAGAATGTAAGACATTGCCATACCCCTCACCTCAAATGCACTATATGCACAGAGCATATGGCAATATTTGTAAAAATTTTGGATAAAATGGCAAAGAACGGTTGACAAAATGGTAAAAATATGGCATGCTAAATGAGCAGAGGAATTCACGACAGTCGTGAGAAGCAAAGCAGAGGAGAGGTTTCCCGTGAAGTCAACCGGAATTGTGCGAAAGGTGGACGAATTGGGACGGATCGTTTTGCCCATCGAACTGCGCCGCACATTGGATATCGCTGAGAAGGATGCTTTGGAGATCTATGTAGATGGCTCCACCATCGTATTGAAAAAGTATCGTCCCAGCTGTATTTTCTGTGACAGCAGCAGAGACTTGATGGTGTACAAGGACAAGAATATCTGTCCCAAGTGTCTCAAAGAGTTGAAGAACAACTGAGGTGCACAAAAAAATGTCCCGCCGATGGCGGGGCATTTTTTTGCATCAGCGCAGAAGCAACGCTCTCATGCCAGATTTTTCAATGCTGCGTCGTACAGGGCGTTGCGGCTCAAGCCGGTGTCGTCGGCCACGGCGCGGACGGCGTCCTTCAGCCGCATGCCTTCCTCGCGGCGGCGCAGCACCAGCGCCACGCCCTCCTCCAGCGTCAGGGCAGCGGCTGCGGACTTCTCCCGTCCCGCGATGACCAGCACGTACTCGCCCCGGGGCTCGTTGGCGGCGTAGTAGTCCGCCGCCGCTGTCAGCGTGGTGCGCACGGTGTCCTCGTGGAGCTTGGTCAGCTCCCGGCACAGGGCGATCTTCCGGTCACCGCCGAAGGCCTCCGCCATATCCGCCAGCGTGGCCCGGAGACGGTGGGGCGCTTCGTGGAAGATCATGGTGCGTGTCTCGCCAGTCAGCTCGTGGAGCTGCTCCCGGCGCTCCTTTTTGCCGGAGGGCAGGAAGCCCTCGAAGGTAAAACGTCCTGTGGGCAGGCCGGACACCGCCAGCGCGTACACGGCGGCGCAGCAGCCGGGAATGGCCAGCACCGGCACGCCGTTTTCGGCACACAGGCGCACCAGATCCTCGCCGGGGTCGCTGATGGCGGGCATGCCCGCGTCGGTCACCAGCGCGCAGGTCTCGCCGCCCAGCAGACGGGTGAGAATGGCCTGCCCCGCAGAGGCGCGGTTGTGCTCGTGGTAGCTGACCAGCGGCTTCTTGATATCGAAATGGTTCAGCAGCTTCACCGACACGCGGGTATCCTCGGCGGCGATGAAGTCGGCGTTTTGCAGCGTCTCCACGGCACGGGGCGAAAAATCCCCCAGATTGCCGATGGGGGTGGCCACCAGATATAATGTTCCGGGCATATGAATCACTCCTTGTCTCTGAAGTAGGCGCGGCGCACGTCGTGGGATTCGCCGCCGTCCTCCAGCTGCAGCAGCAGCGGCGGCTCCACGGAAAGCCCCGGCTTTCCGCCCCGGCGGCATTCCAGCAGCACCAGCGACGGGGCGCTCCGGGCGGTGTGCTGCACCATCCGAAGCCGCTTGGGCTCCAGACCGTGGGTCACGGCGGCGGTCAGCAGCGCCGCCAGACGCTCCGGCCGGTACACAAGGCAGAAGCGTCCGCCCCATTGCAGCATTCGTTCGGCGGCGGCAAAGATATCCTCCAGCGTGGCGGTCAGCTCCGCGCGGGTGTCGCCCCGGACGCCCTTCGCCACCGCTCCCGTATGGGGCGCGAAATAGGGCGGATTGGACACCGCCAGCTGAAAGGCTCCGGCGGGCAGCGTCTCCCGCTGCCGCAGGTCGGCGCAAAGGGCGGTAAGGGGCAGGCGGTTTTCCGCGGCGTTCCGCGCCAGCACGGCGCAGGCGTGAGCGTCCCGTTCGATGCCCGTTACCTGCAATGAGGGTTCTCGTGCCAGCAGCAGAAGCCCCAGCAGGCCCGCCCCGGCGCCCAGATCGCAGACTTTCTCGCCCCGGCGCAGACTGGCGAAGCCGCCCAACAGGAACGAATCCGTGGAGGGCGGAAAGCACTGTTCATCATACCGATACCGCGGCCCGTCGGGCCACAGGCGTTCCGCGCGTTCCATGGACAGCCCTCCTTTTCTGGGGATAGTATAGCATACGTATGGCTTTCCGGCAAGACTTTGTAGGGGCCGGCGTCCCCGACGGCCCGCTCATAAAAAAACGGCCGGACATTCCGTCCGGCCGTTTTTCATGTACGCATTTTATTCAGCGGGGCTGATAGCGCCGTTGGGGCAGGTATCCGCGCAGGAACCGCAATCCAGGCAAGCGCCAGCGTCGATCACGTACTGAGAATCGCCCTGGGAGATAGCGCCCACGGGGCAAGCGTCTGCGCAAGCGCCACAGCTGACGCAAGCGGAACCGATCTGATAAGCCATTTTGAGTACCTCCATTAAGATTTGTCAACGCTATTGTATCATGAAAATAAAAAAATGCAAGACCTTTCTGAAAGGAAACAAGGCGAAAATTGTGGAAGACCGTGAAATTGACACCATGCGGGTAATGTGATACTATTTCATATAGAATGAAAAAGGAGGCCGTTCCATGGAATACACCTACGAATTTTTTGAAAAAAGCGCCCAATACGTCCGGGAAAAGCTGGATTTTCAGCCGGAGATCGGCATTATTCTGGGCTCGTCTCTGGGGCCGTTTGCCGCGCAGGTGGAAAACCCGGTGGTGATCCCCTATGAGGATATCCCCAACTTCCTGCGCTCCACCGTGGCCACCCACGCGGGCAAGCTGATCTGCGGCACCGTCAGCGGCAAAAAGGTGGTGTGCATGTCCGGGCGATTCCACTCCTACGAGGGGTATGACTTCCCCCAGCTGACCGCGCCCATCCGGCTGTTCAAGCTGCTGGGCTGCCGGGCGGTGATTTTGACCAACGCCGCCGGCGGCGTGAATCTCAGCTTTAAGCCCGGCGACATTATGATCATCAACGACCAGATCATGCTGCCCGGCTGCTCCCCCATGCGGGGCCCCAACATTCCGGAGTTCGGCCCACGGTTTTTCGACGTACAGAAGATGTACAGTCCGGAGCTGCGGGCCATCGCCAAGGAATGCGCTCAGGGCAGCGGTCTGACCTTCCACGAGGGCTGCTACTTCTTCATGCAGGGCCCCCAGTTTGAGACGGCGGCGGAGATCCGCGCCATCCGCACGCTGGGCGGCGACGCGGTGGGCATGTCCACCGTGACCGAGGCGCTGACGGCGGCCCACTGCGGTCTGCCCTGTCTGGGCTTCTCCGTCATCACCAACATGGCGGCGGGCATTCTGGATCAGCCCCTCACCGACGAGGAGGTCAACGAGGTGGGCCATCTGGTGGCCGACAACTTCAGCGCCTATCTGAAAAAGGTGCTCTCGAGGATGTGAGCCCATGACCACATTACTGAAAAACGCGTGGATCTACACGCCGCAGGGCGTGATCGAGGGCGGCTGCGTGGTGATCGACGGGGCGGTGATCGTCTCGGTGGGTACGGAGCGCCCGGAGGGCCGCTTCGACTGCGAAAAGGACATGTCCGGCAAGCTGCTGCTGCCGGGACTGGTGAACGCCCACACCCACGCCGCTATGACGCTGCTGCGGGGCGTGGGGACTGACCTGCCGCTGCAAAGGTGGCTGTTTGACAGCGTATTCCCCGTGGAGGGCCGCATGACGGCGGAGGATATCCGAGCCGGTACGGCGCTGGCGCTGCTGGAGATGTTGGCCTGCGGCACCACCAGCTTTTCCGACATGTACTTCTTTCCGTGGGAGGCGGCGGAGCTGGTGGCGGTGTGCGGCATCAAGGCCAACCTCTGCTATCCGGTGCAGGCCTTCGACCCGGCGGAGCCCTACGAGAAGAATGAAAGTGCCCGGAAGCTGGAACGATTCTATAAGGACTGGCACAACGCCGCCGAGGGACGCATTCGGGTGGACGGCTGCCTTCACGCGGAGTACACCTGCAATCCCCACGTGGCGGCGGGGACGGCGGCGTGGTGCCGCCAGAACGGCGTGAGAATGCACATTCACCTCAGCGAGACGAAAAGCGAGCATGATATCTGCATCGAGAAATACGGCAAGACCCCGGCGGCGTGGATGAACGATCTGGGAGTGTTCGACGTGCCCTGCGCCGCCGCCCACTGCGTGTGGGTGACGGCAGAGGATCGGGCGCTGCTGCGGGAAAAGAACGTCAGCGTGATCCACAATCCCACCAGCAACATGAAGCTGGGCAGCGGGTTCGCGCCGGTTCCGGAGCTGCTGGCAGAGGGTATCAACGTGGCGCTGGGCACCGACGGCGCCGCCAGCAACAACAATCTCAACATGCTGGAGGAGCTGCATCTGGCGGCCATCCTCCATAACGGATACCGCCATGACGCGGCCATCCTGCCGGCGGCGCAGGTGCTGGACATGGCGACGATCAACGGTGCGAAATTGCAGGGCCGGGACGACACCGGCGCCATCGAGGCCGGAAAGCGGGCGGATATCATGGCTATCGATCTGAGCGCGCCCCACCTTGTCCCGCATCTTGACACGGCGGGACTGGCGGTGTACAGCGCACAGGCCGCCGACGTTTGCATGACCATGGTGGACGGCAGAGTGCTGTACGAAAACGGCGAATACCTGACGCTGGACAGGGAGCGGATATTATACGATGCCAGAGCCGCCGCCAAGCGGCTGTACGGCGTGTGAGAGAAAAGGAGAACACACATGGAAAGAGCAGACAAGGGCCTTGCCTTTATGATGCAGTATGAAAACGTGGCGTGGTACGATGGCGGCGAGGTGCGCATTCTGGATCGCCGGGTGTATCCACGCAGGGTGGAATTCGTCACCTGCCGCACCCACAGAGAGGTGGCGCAGGCGCTGACGGACATGGTGACCCAGTCCACCGGCCCCTTCACCGCCGCCGCCATGGGTATGGCGCTGGCGGCCTGGGAGTGCCGGGACAGGACGGCGGAGCAGCAGGTGGCCTATCTGGAGCAGGCCATGGACACCATCTCCCACGCACGGCCCACCACCGTGGGACGGATGCAGCTGATCTGCGGCGGCTGTCTGGAGGTGGCAAAGGCTGCCATCGCGCAGGGCGTACCTGATGTGGCACTGGCCATCCGGGACTACACGGTGGCCACCAACAACCGGCGCTATAGCCGGGTGGGCCAGATGGCAAAGCATCTGGTGGACAAATTTCCTGACAACGGCACCGTCATGACCCAGTGCTTCGGCGAGACCATCGTGGCCATGATGCTGAAAGAGTGCCGGGAACGGGGCAAAAGCATCCGCCTGTTCTGCCCGGAGACGCGGCCCTATTTTCAGGGCGCCCGTCTGACGGCCACCGTGTGTCACGACATGGGGTTTGACGTGACGGTCATTACCGACAACATGCCCGCCTACGTGATGCAGCGGGAGCATGTGGACGTGTTCACCTGTGCCGCCGACGCCATCTGCTGCGACGGCTATATCGCCAACAAGGTGGGCACCTTCCAGATCTCCATTGCTGCCAATTATCTGGGCGTGCCGGTGTACATCAGCGGCATTCCCGACAAGGGCCATCCTACCGTGGATACCGTACACATCGAGATGCGGAACCCGCAGGATACGCTGGAGGCCATGGGGGTAAAGACCGCCGCCGACGGGGTGAAGGGCTACTATCCCGCCTTCGATATCACGCCGCCACAGCTCATCACCGGTGTGGTGACGGATCTTGGCATCTATTCCCCCTATGAGCTGAAAAAATATCTGGAGGTCAGTGAACTCGGCCCCTATGAAATGGTAGTTTAAGGAAAGTAAATAATTGTTCTATTACGAAAAGAGGGTATAAAATGGAGTATTCTCACAAGGAACTGCGGCAGGAGATGGTGGACGTATGTCTGGAATCTCTGCATGAGGGGATGTTCACCGGAACCAGCGGCAATCTCAGCGTGGCGCTGGGGGACGGCACTATGCTCATCACCCCCACGTCGGTGCGCTATACGGTGATGCGGCCGGTGGATATTGTGCGGTGCGATCTGGACGGCAATATCATTGAAGGCGAATTGCAGCCCTCCAGCGAGTGGCGGATGCACGCCGCCGTATACCGGGCCTATCCGGAGCACAAGGCCATTTTCCACACCCATTCCCCCTACGCCACGGCGTTTGCGGTAGTGCATAAGCCCATTCCCCCGGTGCTGATCGAGACGCAGATCTTTCTGAACGGCGGCGTGGAATGCGCGGAATACGCCACGCCCGGCACCTTTGCCGTGGGGGAAAACGCCGTGCCGTGCCTGAAGGATGGCCGGGGCGGCTGCCTGCTGAACAACCACGGTGCGCTGGCGGTGGGCAAGGACTTAAACGAGGCCCGCACCCGCGCCCAGTACATCGAGGACAGCGCACGCATTTATCATTATGCTCTGCAGATAGGAGAACCTGTGGTGCTGGCGAAGCTGTAATAAGCGGCAAAGGATACTTCGTAAGGGCGGACAGAGTCGTCCGCCCTTACGAAATAACGGAGGATCCGTGGCAAATGACACGGATCCTCCGTTATTAAATAATTATTTACTTACGCAATTCCTGCCCAGGTGGCCAGAATTCCCACTACTTCCCGGCAGGCATAACCCGCGCCCAGGAACCACGGACTGAAGCATCCGGCGGACTGGGCTTCCAACCCCGCCTGACGGGCGAAAAGCTGGCCCCGGTACTGGTGGAAATTATCGCTGGCGATAACTACATGAGTATCCAGCCCATTCTCCCGGATGATATCCGCGGCAAACAGCAGGTTCTCCCGCGTGTCAAAGGACTTCTCCTCGGCGTAGATCCGTTCCGGGGCAATACCCATGGTCATCAGCTCACGGGCGGCGCAGCCGCCCTCCGTCACCGTCTCATTGCTGTTGTCCCGTCCACCGGTGGTGACGCATACCGCGTCGGGATGGGCGGTCAGGTATTCATAGGCAGCTTCGATGCGGTTTTGCAGCATCATACTGGGGCGGCCATTGTACACCTGACACCCCAGCAGCACCACCGTTTCCGGCGCGTCATCGCCGGAGGGACGGTCGGCGGCGGCAAGACCCATAACGGCCAGCACCGCCAGCGCCACGGCCAACACCAGCCCCACGCCGGACAGCAGCACCGCCTTCAGCCATTTGGGAAAGCGGCGGAAGAAGCCGGGGAAGAAGCACCAAGCCGCCGCCAACAGCAGCAGCGCCGCAGGCCAGAACATGCCGATATGGCATACGCCGATGGCCAGCGGCATCAGGAAATAGACCGCTCCCAGCAGCGAGAGCGTGCCAAGGATGGGTAACAGCATACGATCAGTTCTCCGCGATATGGTTGGCGATGCGCTGCATGATCATATCCAGCGCCACCAGATTGTGCCCGCCCTCCAGCACGATAATGTCGGCGTACTTCCGGGTGGGCTCCACGAATTGCTCGTGCATGGGCTTGACGGTGGTCAAATACTGGGTCACCACCGATTCCAGCGAGCGGCCACGCTCCTCCACGTCCCGCAGGGCGCGGCGCAGGATACGCACGTCGGCGTCCGTTTCCACGAAAATTTTGATATCCAGCAGATCACGCAGGGCCTTGTTCTGGAAGATCAGAATGCCCTCCACGATCACCACCTTGGTGGGGCGCACTTCCACCGTTTTATCGGTGCGGTTGTGGATGGCGTAGTCGTACACGGGACAGTGGATGGTCTCGCCCCGCTTCAGGGCCTTCAGATGCTCGATCATCAGATCGGTGTCAAAGGCGTCAGGGTGGTTGTAGTTCTGGCGGCAGCGTTCTTCAAAGGAGCAGTCCTGCCGCTTGTAGTAGTTGTCATGATGTACCACGCTGATGTTGCTGCCGAACCGCTCAGCCAGATGCTCGGTCAGGGTGGTTTTGCCGGAGCCGGTGCCGCCGGCCACGCCGATAAAAATGGTATTCATGGGGAACGCCTCCCTTGCAGTATTCCCCTCTATTATAGGAAGTCATCCCCCGAAAAGCAAGAAAAGATGTAAAAAAATGATGAATTTCCAGCATTTTCAGTTGACGGGACGGCTGTTTTTGGAGTATGATAGCAAAGTATTATCAAGAGTATGTCCTTTGGAGGGAAAAACAGCATGAGCCTGATCAAGTGTAATAAATGCGGAGAAGTGTACTCCGACAGCTATAAAAAGTGTCCTTTCTGCGTGGAAGATGAAGAATACTACAACGGTAAAGTGAAAAAGCGCGGCCACCGCCAGATGGAGAAGCGGAAGAAGGCGCCCAGCGTTGTGGGCCCGGTACTGGTGCTGGCGGTGCTGGCGGGCATTCTGGTGTGGGCCTTTGCCGGCGACACCGTGCGGGGCTGGTTCGGCGGCGACAAGCAGCCGGAGGACGTTGACCCCGGTACGACGCAGAACCAGCCGGTCAATACGCCGGTGGACAACGAGCCGGTGGTCAAGGCACTGGCGCTGGATCACATGTCCCTGCTGATGGCGCCCGGTGAATCGGAGAAGCTGACCGCCACCGGCGGCGCGGAGGAGAGCTATCAGTGGATCACCAGCGATTCCGGCGTGCTGAAGGTGTCTGACGACGGCACGGTCTCCGCCCTGACCGAGGGCAGCGCCGTTGTCACCGTTACCTGCGGCGAGGAGAGCGTGGCCTGCGCCATCACCGTACAGAAGAAGGCGGATACCACCACCAACACCCCCGACAACGGAACGACCACCAATAAGCCCGACACCAATAAGCCGGATACTACGAATAAGCCCAACAACGGCAACACCAATACCAGCACCTCCCTGAAGAACCTGAAGATCAAGACCATGTACGGCACATATCTGGACAAGAACCCCGACGGCCAGTTTGACATGACGGTCAACAAGGGCGATCCCGCCTGCGAGCTGACGCTGGAGGGCGTGACCGGTACCGCCACGTGGAAAAGCTCCAACACCAATGTGGTGAAGGTCTCTGAGGGCGGCACGGTGGAGCGTGTCGGCTCCGGTACGGCCACCATCACCATCACGCTGGGCAGCGCCACGGCGGAGATCTTGGTGCGCGTCAACTGACAACTGACCTACATACGACACCCGAAAAGCAGCGGCTGTGCCGCTGCTTTTCTTTCGTTTGCGGCATAGGCTTATGAACGGCATAACAGGAAAGGCTCCCTTGTGTAAAGGGGGCTGTCGGGCGTATGCGAGACTGGGAGATTGTCTTGACGGCAGACAACCCCTCCGTCACGGCTTGCGCCGTGCCACCTCCCCTTACACAGGGGAGGCTTTTGACGAGACCGCGTTTCTTGATTTCCTTCACCCGCCTTGTCAAACCCTGCGCCCTGTGGTATAATCGAAACTGGAGAATTATCTTTGGAAAAGGAATCGATATATGACCACGCAGGATTACCGCACCCGCAGTCCGCTGCGGATCTTCTTGAGCTACTTCAAGCCCCACTGGAAGCTGTTTACGCTGGATATCAGCTGCGCCGTTCTAATTGCCATGGTGGATCTGGCCTTTCCGCTGATCTCCCGCACGGCGCTGTACCACTGGCTGCCGGAGAAGAACTACCGGGTGTTCTTTATCGTCATGGCGGTGGTGGCGCTGGCCTTTGTGCTGCGGGCAGGGCTGTACTACATCGTCACCTACTGGGGCCACACCTTCGGCATTCGTGTGGAGGCGGATATCCGCCGCGACCTGTTCCATCATATGCAGGCGCTGGGCTTTGATTTCTATGACCGCAACCGCACGGGACAGCTGATGAACCGCCTGACCACCGACCTGTTCGAGCTGACGGAGCTGGCCCACCACGGGCCGGAGGATCTGACCATCTCCGTCATCACCATCGTGGGCGCGCTGGCGGTGATGTTCCGCATCGAGTGGCGAATGGCCATTATCGTCATGGCCATCATTCCGGTGTTTCTGGTGGTGCTGCTACTGCTGCGGGGCGGGATGAGCCGCGCCTCGGTGGCGGCCAAGCAGAAGACCGGCGCCATCAACGCCGAGATCGAGTCCGGTCTCAGCGGTATCCGCACGGTGAAGGCCTTCGGCAACGAGCGTATCCAGCAGCAGCGGTTCGACTGCGCCAATGAGACGTTCAAGACCGCCAAGCGGGGCTTTCACAAGGAGATGGGGCGGTTCAACGCCACCATGGAGCTGTTTGTGACGCTGCTGAACGTGGCGGTCATTGCCGGCGGCGGCTGGCTGATGATGGGCGGCCGCATGGATTATGTGGATCTGATTACCTTCAGCCTGTATATCACCACGTTTATCACGCCGGTGCGGAAGCTGACCAACTTCGCGGAGCTGTTTTCCAACGGCTTTGCGGGCCTGCACCGCTTTATTGAGCTGATGGGCACCGAGCCCGCCATCACCGACGCGCCGGACGCCGCGGCGATGCCTGCGGTGCGGGGCGCCATCGACGTGAACGACGTCAGTTTTACCTACGACGGTGCCGACGAGGTGCTGCACCATGTGACGCTGCACGTGGCGGTAGGCGAGACGGTGGCGGTGGTGGGGCCCTCCGGCGGCGGAAAGTCCACCCTGTGCCAGCTGATCCCCCGGTTCTACGACGTGACCGAGGGCAGCATCGCCATCGACGGCGTGGACGTGCGGCACATCCGGCTGGACGACCTGCGGCGGGCCATCGGTGTGGTGCAGCAGGACGTGTTCCTGTTTGCCGGGACGGTGCGGGAGAACATCCGCTACGGCCGCCCCGACGCCTCCGACGAGGAGGTGGAAAACGCCGCGCGGCGGGCAGAGATCTACGAGGACATTCTGGCGATGCCTCAGGGGTTCGACACCTATGTGGGCGAGCGAGGCGTGCTGCTGTCCGGCGGACAGAAGCAACGGATTGCCATCGCCCGAATCTTTCTGAAAGACCCGCCCATCCTGATTTTGGACGAGGCCACCTCGGCGCTGGACAGCGTCACCGAGGCGAAGATCCAGCACGCCTTTGACCTGCTGGCACGGGGCCGCACCACGCTGATCATTGCCCACCGGCTCAGCACCATCCGCAGCGCCCACCGTATTCTGGTGGTGCAGGAGGGCCGCATCGCCGAGCAGGGCAGCCACGAGGAATTGTTGCGGAAGCAGGGCGCTTACGCCCGGCTGTATCATACACAGAACTTGGGGGAGATACCTTATGAAACAGGAGAAGATCGATCGGATCAATGAGCTGGCCCGCAAGGCCAAGGCCGACGGCCTGACCGTGGAGGAGGAAGCCGAGCGGGAGGCCCTGCGGCTGGAGTACAAGGAGGCCATTCTGGGCAGCCTGCGCAGCCATCTGGAGAACACGTGGATCGTGGACGAAAAGGGCAACAAGCGGAAGCTGCGGCACAAAGGGGAAGAATAAATGGAGTATCATTACGATTATCATAACGACAAGGACGGCGCTCAGCCGCCGCATCAGCCCAACACACCCCAGCGCACACCCAATCCCAACGGGCAGAGCAACGATTTCGGCGCGTGGCTGCTGATCGGCATCATGTTTCTGGTGGCGTGGCCGGTGGGACTGATCCTTCTTATTAAAAAGCTTACCGACAATCCCAAGACCAAACGAGCGGCAGCCAACACGGCGGCGCAGGTAAGAAGCCGCGTCCAGCAGACCCGGACACAGGCGCAGCAGAGCGCCCCGCAGACGGCTCCGTCCGTCCAGCAGGCAAGACCGGCGCAGCCGAAGAAGCAGAGCGCCGTGCAGAAGGTGACGCAAACGCCGCAGCCCTCCGCCGGAGGCGCCAAGGCGCTGAAGATCGTGGGCATCGTACTGGCGGCGCTGGGCGGCGCGGCGCTGCTGAACGTGGCCGCCAACGATCTGGGCTATGCCATCCAGTACAGCGAGTGGTGGTATTTCCTGCGGCAGCTGTTCTATCCTGTGGGACTGCTGGCAGGCGGCGTCTCGCTGCTGATCGGCAGCGCCGTCATGAAGCGGAAGATGCGCCGCTACGCCAAGTATCTGGCCTGTGCCGGAACGCGGGACACTATCCCGCTGGCTCATCTGATGAAGGCGGCAGAGGTGGGCGAGGCCAAGGCCGAGCGTGATCTGGAGGCCATGGTGGAAAAGGGCATGTGGGGGCCGGACGCCTATCTGGATCGGGGCAACGACATGCTGTTCCGCACACAGGCGGCGGCCAACGCCTATTTCTCCGCCAAGCGCGCCGGAGAGCAGCGGCAGGGGGGGGGCCCGCCACCCCCCCACGGGGATATGGGCCTTG
>URKW01000060.1 GCA_900548615.1 uncultured Eubacteriales bacterium
GGTTGATGATGGTCTGCATGGAAGCACGATCCAGCGTACCATCGGGATTCACGGCAACCTTGCCGCTGGTGTCGGGGACTTGCTTTACGGTAACCAGAATCTTCATTGTCTCTTTCCTCCCCTTACAGACCCATGTTGGCGGAGATCACGATGCGCTGGACCTCACTGGTGCCTTCATAAATTTCCGTGATCTTGGCGTCGCGCATCATGCGCTCCACGGGATAATCCTTAGTGTAGCCGTAGCCGCCGAACAGCTGCACCACCTTGGTGGTGGTCTTCATGGCGTGCTCGGAGGTGAACAGCTTGGCCATGGCGGCCAGCTTGGTGTAGCGCTTGCCCTCGCCCTTGGCGATAGCGGCCTGATAGGTCAGCAGGCGGCCCGCCTCGCAGCCCAGCTCCATGTCGGCCAGCGTGAACTGGGTATTCTGGAACTTGCTGATGGGCTTACCGAACTGGACACGGCCCTTGGTGTAGTTGATGGCCTCGGCCAGCGCGCCCTCGGCGATGCCCAGGGACTGGGCGGCAATACCGATACGGCCGCCGTCCAGCGTGGCCATGGCGATGGAGAAGCCCTTGCCCTCCACACCCAGCAGGTTCTCCTTGGGCACGATGCAGTCCTGGAACACGATCTCAGCGGTGGGACTGCCGTGGAGGCCCAGCTTTTCCTCGTGCTTGCCCACGGAGAAGCCGGGGAAGCCGCTCTCCACGATGAAGGCGGAGATGCCCTTGGTACCGCGGGACTTGTCGGTCATGGCGAACACCACAAATACATCGGCCACATAGCCGTTGGTAATGAAGATCTTAGAGCCGTTCATCACATAGTGGTCGCCCACCAGCTTGGCCTCGGTCTGCCCCTTGGAGGCGTCGGAACCGGCGTTGGGTTCGGTGAGGGCGAAAGCGCCCACATGATGGCCGGTGGTCAGCATGGGCAGGTACTTGGCCTTCTGCTCAGGAGTGCCGTAGGTCATGATGGGATCGCAGCACAGGCCGTTGTGGGTGGCCACGATATCGCCGGTGGAGGCGCACTGCTTGGAGAGCTCCTCGATGCAGATGGCGCTGGCCAGAGGATCGGCGCCCGCACCGCCGTACTCCTTGGGCACGCACATGCCCATGACGCCCAGATCAAACAGCTTCTCGATGCTCTCGCGGGGATACTCGCAGGTGCGGTCGGTCTCCGCCGCAATGGGCTTGACTTCCTTTTCCGTAAACTCCGCCATCATCTTGCGGATCAGCTGATGTTCACGACTGAGATTAAAATCCATGTTGTTTCTCCTATATTTTTACTCTGTTTCGGAACGGTTCTTATAAAGGCATCCAGCTGCCGCTGGCGGTGGCCAGCAGCTTGCCGGTGGCGGCGTCAGTCAGCTCCGCCCGCTGGCGGATGAGGCTGCGGCCAGCCTTGACGATGAACACCTTCAGGCGCAGCTCCATGCCGAAGTCGATCCCTCGCAGGAAGGATACGGTCATATCCGTGGTAGTAGCCTCATTCTCCCCGGCGGTGAAATTGGCGACAACGCCGAAGGCGGTATCGAACATCCCCGCGATAGCACCGCCGTGGATGCCGCCCTTCTCGTTGATCTGCCAGTCTTGGGTGGGAAAGGCGTAGGTGACGGTCTGCGCCTCATAATCGCACGCCACGAGACGGGCCTGCATTTTCTCGTCAAACCCGCCGTCGTGCAGGTTCAGATAGTGGTCGGACTTCTCCTGCACCAGCTGGAGCCACGCTTGCTTCTTGTCCATGCCCGCCTCCTACTTCTGGATACCGGCGATGTTCTTGGCCAGCTTCTTCTTGCCCTGAATATTCCCCTGCCGGGCGATCATGATGCGCTGGGCCTGAGGAGAGCCTGCGCCGTGCATAGATTCCGTGCGGTAGCCCACGGCCGCCGCGCCCAGACACATATTCTCCAGGAAGCGCATGATCCGCTGGCGGTCCTCGGTGCTGACGCCCTCACGGGCGGCGAAATACTTGTTGCAGATCTCGCCGATGGTCTCGCCGTTGTTGCCCACCACGGTGTCGGACTTGAAGTCCGTCTCGCTGGGCATGGTGACCATCAGGCCGCCCGCGATGTCCTCGGCAAGGCGCACGATCTCATAGGGGAAGCGGGTGACGTTCTGCTTGCAGACGTTGGCCAGCAGCAGGTCGATCTGATAGTTGCCCGCCTTGGTGGGGCAGCCCTCGCAGGAGCAGGCGATACCGCAGGAGTAGAGCGTTTCGTTAAGGTGTGTCATCTCGATGAGCTTGTCCTTCACGGCGCTGGCTTTCTCCACGCCGTTGTACTCGGCGGCCAGTGCCGCCGCGCCGATAACCACATCGCCTACGCCCACCTTGCAGCCGCCGTAGCTCTGGCGGTGATAGCCGGCGAAGCGCTCCACGATGGTACCGGCAAACTCATACTCGCCGTTGAGGAAGATGTACTCGTTGGGGATAAAGACGTGATCCAGAACCACCAGCGCCTCCTGTCCGCCGAACTTGGCGTTGCCCACGTCGATGCAGCCCTCCTCCATCTTGCGGGTGTCGCAGGACTGGCGGCCGTAGATCATGTACAGGCCCTCGGCGTCGGTGGGGCAGGCGAAGGACACGGCATAGTCCTTGTCAGCTTCGCCCATGGCGATGGTGGGCATGAAGATGTGCCAGTGGCTGTTGATGGAGCCGGTCTGGTGGCATTTCGCGCCGCAGACCACGATGCCGTCGTCGCGGCGCTCCACCACATGGACGTACATATCAGGATCGGCCTGCTCGTGAGGCGCCTTGCTGCGGTCGCCCTTGGGGTCGGTCATAGCGCCGTCCACCGTCAGGTCGTTGTCCTGGACGTAGACCAGGAACTTTTTGAAGTTCTCGTGATAGTGGGTGCCGTACTTTTCGTCGATCTCGTAGGTGGAGGAATAGACGGCGTTGAAGGCGTCCATGCCCACGCAGCGCTGGAAGCAGGAGGCGGTCTTCTGGCCCAGCAGACGCTGCATCTTCACCTTCTTCACCAAGTCCTCGCTGGACTGGTGGAGGTGGGTGAAGCGGTTGATCTTGTGGCCGGTCAGGCTGGAGGTGGCGGTCATCAGCTCCTCGTACTGGGGATCCTGTGCCAGCGCGTAGGTCATGGCCACGCAGTTGATGGAGGGGCGGATCATGGGGTGATCCACCCAGTTGTCGATCTTTTCGCCGAACATGTACACGCGGGTGTTCAGCTTTCGCAGGGAGTCGATGTACTCCTTCGCGGTCATCAATGCCATTTTCGTTTCCTCCTTATTTGTCGTCGGCCAGACCCATCTTCTCCTCGCGGAAGATGCGGCTGTCCATCAGCTTCAGGTCGGGGGCGATCTTGGGCATGAACTCCATCTGATCCAGCACCTGGGTCTGGAGGTCAATGCCGGGGGCGATCTCGATGAGGGTCACGCCGTCGGGCCGCAGCTCAAACACGGCGCGCTCGGTGATGTACAGCACAGGCTGGCCTACCTCCACGGCGTACTTGCCGGAGAAGGTGATGTGCTCCACCTGCTGGACGAACTTCTTCTTCGCGCCCTCCTGGGTGATGACCAGCGCGCCGTCACGGCACTCGGTCTTCAGGCCCTTGGCGGTGAAGGTGCCGCAGTAGACCACCTTCTTGGCGTTCTGGGTGATGTCGATGAAGCCGCCCGCGCCGGCAAGGCGGGTGCCGAACTTGGAGACGTTCAGGTCGCCATTGGGGGCTGTCTCGGCCAGACCCAGAAAGGCCACATCCAGACCGCCGCCCTGATAGAAGTCGAACTGCACGTTGTGGGGGATGATGGCCATGGCGTTGGCGGACGCGCCGAACTGGGTGCCGCCCATGGGGACACCGGCAATGGAACCGGCCTCCACCGTCAGGGTCATCTTGTCGCTGATGCCCTCCTCGGCGGCCACGTTGGCGATCTTCTCCGGCGCGCCGGTGCCCAGATTGACGATGGCGTCCTGGGGCAGCTCCATGGCGGCGCGGCGGGCGATGATCTTCTTGGCGTCCAGCGGGATGGGGGGGATGGCGTCCATGGGGATGCGGTACTCGCCGGTAAGGCTTCCGTCATAGGGGGTGCCCAGACACTGCATATTGTCCTCGGCGGAGCCGATGACGATGGCGTCCACATAGATGCCGGGGATAGCCACCAGCTTGGGATCCAGCGTACCGCCCTGCACCACCTTTTCCACCTGCACGATGACCTTACCGCCGGAGTTGCGGCAGGCCTGGGCCATGGCGGTGACGTCGATGGGGCCGATCTCGTGGTGAACGGTGCAGTTGCCGTACTCGTCGGCGTAGCTGCCCCGGACGAACACCACATTGATGGGGAAGGACTTATACAGCAGCCGCTCCTGACCCTCGATATTGACGATCTTCACGATGTCCTCGGTGGTGGCACTGTTCAGCTTGCCGCCGCCGTTGCGGGGGTCCACGAAGGTATACAGGCCCACATGGGTGATGGTGCCGATCTTGTGGGCGGCGATGTCGCGGTACATGTGGGAGATGACGCCCTGGGGCAGGTTGTAGGCCTCGATCTTGTTCTCCAGCGCCAGCGCGCCCAGAGAGGCGGCGCGATCCCAGTGTCCGCCGATGACGCGCTTGACCATACCCTCGTGGCCGTAGTGGTCGCCGCCGGTGCCGTCCCGGTGGCCCTGACCGGCCGCGAAGAACAGCGTCAGGTCACGGGGGTGGCCGGTCTCCAGGAACCGCTTTTCCACCGCCTTGCTTAAAGCTTCCGGACAGGCGGAGCTGACGAAGCCGCCGGTGGAGATGGTGTCACCGTCGTTGACCAGCAGGGCGGCCTCCTCAGCGGAGATGATGTGTACTTTTTTCATATGTGCGCCCCCTTACTTGTTCTGGAAGGCGGCGGGACGCTTCTCCAGGAACGCGCCCATGCCCTCCTTCTGGTCGGCGGTGGCGAAGCACATGGCGAACAGCTCGTTCTCAACGGCGATACCGTCGTCGATGTCCATCTGCATGCCCCGGTCGATGCAGGCCTTGGCGTACTTCACAGCGATGGGGGCGTTCTTGGTGAAGGACTTGGCCATCTCCAGCGCGCCGTCCATGAGGGCCTCGGGGGCGTAGACGGCGTTGACAAGGCCGATCTTTTCCGCCTCGTCGGCCTTGATCATCTTGCCGGAGAAGATCAGTTCCTTGGCCTTGGCCACGCCCACGCGGCGGGGCAGGCGCTGGGTGCCGGAGAAGCCGGGGGTGATGCCCAGACCCACCTCAGGCTGGCCGAACTTGGCCTTTTCGGAGGCCAGGATGATGTCGCAGCTGAGGGCCAGCTCGCAGCCGCCGCCTAGGGCGAAGCCGTTGACCGCGGCGATGGTGGGGAACTCCAGCTTTTCGATGCGGCGGAACAGGGCGCTGCCCCGCTGTCCCCAGCGGCGGCCGCCGTCCAGATCCAGCGGGTACTGCTCCCCGATGTCGGCACCCGCCACAAAGGAGCGACCCTCGCCGGTGAGGATCATGCAGCGCACGTCGCGGTCGTTCTCCAGTGCCGTTACCACCTGCTCCAGCTCCGCGATCACGTCGCCGTTCAGGGCGTTCAGGGCTTCGGGCCGGTCGATGGTCACGATGGCGATGCTGTCTTGCTTTTCAAATCGTACAGTTTGGGACATAGCGTTTCCTCCTCAGTTGATATACGATGTTCTTTATTTGGTTTTGCCTCTATATATAGCAATTACCGTGCCAACTAATATTGTTTTTTCGACGGTATTTTACGGTGCGCGTTTGGTAGTTTCCACCAAAGAAAAGCGGCGTTATCTGGAAAATCCCTTTTTCGCAGCAGCGAAAGTAGTGTAGACCACACCGCCTATTCAGTGTTGAATAGACAGTGCAGCCTATTGCGTGGCACGTAAAAGCAT
The DNA here is from genome assembly GCA_900548615.1 of uncultured Eubacteriales bacterium. Taxonomy (GTDB): domain Bacteria; phylum Bacillota; class Clostridia; order Oscillospirales; family Oscillospiraceae; genus Vescimonas. Next base: position 5,834 of record URKW01000060.1, read on the forward strand.
ATAGGCACACGTTTTTTCACATACCAACACCGCGCTGGACTGAAATTCGATTAAAACTTTGAAGCTGCACCTCTTGCTATTCATGTGTGAATAGAATATAATCAAATGTGAATAGAGAAGGAGGGCGTTTTATGCCGCAATCCACTATCTCCCGGTTGTTTCCGGAGGACATCAACCTGAACGACCTGTTTGAAATTCTCAGCCCCCAGAACAATCTGGTGCTGGCGGACGACATGATGCTGTCCGACGCCAACGGCACCATATTGCAGGTCAGCGAGACATATGAAAAGAACTTTGGCTTCGCCCACGGCTCCATCGTGGGCAAGTCTGCCTTTGATCTGGAGGCGGACGGTACCTTTTCCCCCTGCATCACGGCGGAGATCATCCGCACCAAGAAGAAGATCACCACCACCCAGACCATCAACCACACCCACACCAATGTGATGACCGTGGGCATTCCCCTGTTTGACGGGGCGGGTAACCTGAAATACGCGGTGTGCTTCAACACCGTGTCCATGGAGCAGATCAACGCCATCCACCGGAACTTCCAGCAGATGCAGGACTCCCTGACCCAGTACTCTCAGGAGATCGCCGAGCTGCGTACCCGCAACACCGCCACCAGTCTGGTGTGGAAGAGCCGGTCTATGCAGCGGCTGTGGACGCTGATGCAGAACACCGCCAACACAAGGGCCAATATCCTCATCACCGGCGAGACCGGCGTGGGCAAAAGCGCCGTGGCCAAGACCATCCACGCCATGAGCGACCGCGCGGACAAGCCCTTCATCGAGGTCAACTGCGCGGTGCTTCACGAAAACCTCATCGAATCGGAGCTGTTCGGCTATGAAAAGGGCGCTTTTACCGGCGCGTCCAGCACCGGTAAGATCGGCAAGATCGAGCTGGCCAACGGCGGCACACTGTTTCTGGATGAGATCGGTGAACTGCCGCCCCACATTCAGTCCAAGCTGCTGCAGCTGATTCAGGAAAAGACCATCGAGCGGGTGTCCGGCATCAGGCGCATCGAGCTGGATATCCGGCTGATCGTGGCCACCAACCGCAATCTGGAGGAGGAGGTACACCGCGGGCTGTTCCGCTCGGACCTCTTCTACCGGCTGAACGTGATCCGGCTGCACATCCCGCCTCTGCGGCAGCGGCCGGAGGACATTCTGCCTCTGGCGCACCGCTTTTTGACCCGGTTCTGCGAGGAGTATCACAAGGATCTGACGCTGAGTCCGCGGCTTTTGTCCTATCTGGAGCAATGCCCGTGGCCGGGCAACGTGCGGCAGCTGGAGAACATGATGGAGCGGCTGGTGATCTGCGCTCAGGATCCGGTGGTGGATATCGGCGTGCTGTCCAGCGAGCAGATGGGCGCGTCGCCTCTGCCGCTTCCGGCGGAGGGCGGCACGCTGGCCCAGCAGATGGAGACCTTCGAGGGGCACATCATCCGGGACGCCTATGCCAAATACGGCACCTCCGTGGCGGTGGCCAAGGCACTGGGCATCTCCCAGCCCACGGCGGCACGAAAGATCGCCAAGTATGTGAAATGAGAAAAAAGTGAGGAGGCAAAGTCTCCTCACTTTTTTCTCATTTTCTGCGGCCATAGGCCGGGGGGATCCCCATCAGCTCCCGGTACTTTGCCACCGTCCGCCGGGCCGCCGGAATGTCCTCGGCATGCAGCAGCACACTGAGCCGCTGGTCGCTGAGGGGATGGTGCGGATCCTCGTCCTTGATATGCTGCGCCAGCCTGACCCGGACAGCCTGCTCCGAGCAGCGCCCCGCGCCGTCGACCGGCCGGGGGAAAAAGTATTGCAGCGGATAGGTGCCCTGACGGCATTGCAGATACTTCCCGCGAATACAGCGCCCCAGAGTAGAGGCATGTACGCCCATCAACTCTGCCGCGTCCTTCTGCATAAGCGGCGCAAGACAGGGCGTCGTTCCCTGAAAGAACGGCAGATGCGTGGTCAAAATCAGCTGCGCGCAGCGCTCCAGCGTTTTGCGCCGCCGCTCCATGTGGGCCATCATCCACTGCGCCTGCTGCAGCTTTTGCCGCAGAAAGTCCTTCGTCTCCGGATCCTCCGTCTCTGTCAGAAGGGCAGCATAGTAGCCGTTGATCCGGAGCTGCGGCACATAAAAATCATTCAGCACCACCTCCAGAGCGTCACCGCGTTCTACGATGAAAACATCCGGCGTGATATATTCCGGCGAAAAGATCTCTGTCGCTTCCGTGCGGCCCGGATGCGGCGACAGCCCGCTGATCAGCGCCGCCGCCTGCTGCACCTCCTGCTCAGAGACGCCCAGCTTTTCCGCCAAAGCGTGCCACCGCTTCTTCCCCAGAAGCGGCAGATAGCTTGCCGCGATGCGCTGTGCCAGCGTCGTGTCCTCCGGCATGCGCCGCAATTGCAGCAGCAGGCACTCCGGCAGATCCCGCGCCGCTACTCCCGCAGGCTCCAGCTCCTGTAGGGTGGCCACCGCCTGCTGCACCAGCTCCTGGGGAACGCCTAGTGCACACACCGCGTCAATGTCCTCCTGCTCCAGAAAGCCGTCCTCATCCAGTACTTGCACCAGATACCGGCACAGCTCGCGCAGCGGCTTGCTCAGCGCTTTTCGGCCCAATTGGTCGGAAAGAAACGCCGACAGTGAAGTCATAGCGGTATCCCAAGCCCCGGCCTCCGGACGGTAAGGATCTTCCCCGGATGATGACCCGGTGCGCACGCCTTGCCCGCTGATCCACCCGGCCTGACGGCATAGCTCCTGAAATTCCCGCTGTGCTTCGTACTCCGGCGCTTTGTCCAGCACAGGGTTCTCCTCCAGAGCCTTGTCCACATATTCCCGCAGATTCTGCGCGTTCATTTGCAGGATCTGTGTGGATTGCAGGAGTTGAGGCGAGATACGCAGCGCCTGCTTCAAGCGCATATCCAGTTTGATCTCAGACACCGTATCGCCCTCCCTTTACCGTGCAGGATCGTTGTTACTGCGATTATAGCCGATTTATACACCGTGCGCAATACAGGACATGAAAAGATGCGTTTAACCATCGTAATCATTCGGCATAGCAAAACGCTTGCCGCCATGCGGGACGCGGCATCTATGACGGTTTTAGCCGGACATTATATATAAAGATTCTGTTAAAAAATATAGAATCGCGACAAGAACATGTAAAATTTAAGTAAAATCGGAAGTGGCTTTCTTGGCAGTTATTGCCAATTGACATATGAAAATTATATGCTATAACAACCTATTACAAAGAATCTGATGTTGCAGTATAGATGCAACATTAATTACTATTATTTCGCCAAAATTGGCTGGAAAAACTTCCAAGAAGATAGAGGATCTTGGAATCGCAGAAATGCAAAGAGGTTGGCAAAAGACCGGAAACATGCGGACAAGCGAATAACGGGACACGCCGGACAGGGGCAAATGAGACACCGCGTAACAGCGGGACGTCTGGGTAAGCTGGGTCTTACTCTATTTGCCCTGGCCGGCGTTTTTTTCAGTCTGTTCGCCTCTGTGCTGGATCCGGTGGTGTGGGCGGCGGCGCTGGACGAGGACGTGCCCTGCCGTGGAGGAAGCCGCCGCGGACGAAACCTCCGTACCGGAGGAACCGGAGCCGGTGCCGGAGGAAACCGCCTATCCGGTGTGCATCCACGTGGCGACGGAGGACGGCGAGGAGCTGCTGGAGGTCACCGTCCCGGAGGGCAGCAGCGTAGCGGCGGCGCTGGACGGCGGTGTGCTGCTGGCGGCAGCGGAGCCGGACGCCGGGGACGCGGCGGATTGGGCCGCAGACTATGACTGGTACACGCTGGACGAAGCGTGGGAGAAGGTACCTTACGACATTTCGGCGGCGGTGACGGCGGAGCTGGAGCTGTACGTCCAGGACGCAGCCCGTGCGGCCGATGCCACCACAGTGCTGTTCTATGCCGCCATTGACGGTACCTGGACAGTGGTTGCCCAAAAGAGCGTGTCCAGAACCACCACGGTGTTCGACGGCTGGAACGGCGGGCGCTACTATCTGACGCTGGAGGAGCTGGAGGAGGTCTACGGCCCCTACGGCTTTGACGCCGGCAGCTATCAGGGCCAGCGGTTCTTCCCTCATCTGGACAGCGCAGAGCGGGAACAGCGGGTCTGGGCGGACGTGACGCCCCGGATCGACGCCGATGACGGCTATTGGATCCCGTTGGGCACCATCGGACGCGCCTCCAATTCGGTGTATTACACACCGGGAAACACGGAGGGAAGCGCCTCCTACTTTACAGAGTTTAAGAAATATACCGATCCCCAGCTGCTGGCAGACAGCACCCTCTATACCGTGGAGGTAAAGGATCACAGCGGCGCGTTTTCCGCCGCCGACCTGCCGGAGACACGCTATGTCCCCAATGGCCAACCCTTTACCATCATTCTGCCGCTTGCCGAGGGGGTACACTGGGCGGTGGCCGATCCCCTGACGGGGGAGACGCTGGATCTGACCGGCGTGGAGGACGCGGAGAGCCAGACCCTGACCTATACCGTGCCTGCCGCCAGCCACCCTTACCGCTTCTCCGCGCACAGCGACCAGAAGGTCATCGTCTACGAGGCGGGACTGTCCGGCGCGCTGGTGGATCTGAGCAATGAACTGGTGGTGGGCACCCAGAGCGTGATCGTGGACGGCATGGTGCGGGGCGGCCTGACCTATTCCGACCGCTGTACACCACAGCAGCAGTCCTACACCGTTCTCTCGCCGGACAATGACCGCGCCGCCATCAAGCTGGTGACGGGCAACGCCCACAACCGCCGCTTCATCTACCGCTTTACCGGCTGGCGGGTCAGCGGCTCGGATATCGTATTGCGGCCCGGCCGGGTGATCAATCTGGATACCCTTGGCCCGTACATGGATCCCATTACCCATGAGATCACGCTGAACGCGGTGTGGACGCCCTTTGCCGACGGAACCAGTCGTATCGAGACGGTGAACTTCTTCGTTAGCCTGAACTGTGAGATTGCAGACAACATGTCCAACGGTTTTGCCTCGCAGCCTCAGAACAACTTTACCTCATCGCTGGCATATACCCGTGTACGGGGCGCGGAGAGTTTGGGCAGCGGGCATGACGACGCGATGGTTATTGCACCACCGGAGGAGAACAGCACCGCCTACGAGGTGGACGGCGAGCTGCGCAGTCTGACCACCACGTCCTATCGGGGCATGACGCTGGAGACCTTCCCCTCGGACGAGACGATTTTCGAGGCCATTCGCAACGGCGGCTATACTATCAAGATCGAGGGTGTGACCGTTGACAAGCAGTACCTGACCAGCGAGCACTTTACCATCCGCTGGTACGTGCTGAAGTATGAACACAGCGACGGCTTCCACATCGATGGCGTACTGGTGGCCAAAGAAGGTCGTCTGGTGGTGAAAAAACCTTCTCCGGCGACAAAGAAGCCATCGCGGCGGTAAAGGCCAACGACTTTTACATCAGCGTGGAGCACCATTCCGACGTGGACAGAGACGAGGAGACGCTGGACTATAACCTGTCCCTGAACGCCGCCGCGGAGGAAACGCGGGAGGGCTATACCGGCTACACCGACTATGATCCTGACAGCGGCACCTATACCTGGGTGCTGCTGGGGCGGCAGACAAAGACCCACTACATTCGGGAGCACAACGTCTCGCCGCCGGAGGGGATCAGCTATACCGCCCGCTATGCCATCACCAACTCCGCCGACCAGACCGGCGGCTGGATAGACTATCCCAACGAGGGCGTCCCGGTAAGGGTGGCCTCTTATGCCAGCGACGTACCGGATGAAGCGGTGCAGAGCGTGGCGCTGCAGAATATCTACGTCAAGGCGGGACTGCTGACCGTGGCCAAGCTGGACAGCAACACCGGCAACGGCATCCGGGACGTGGCCTTCCGCCTGACCCACGAAAGCGACCCGGAGCTGACGGTCTATAAAAAGCCCGGCACCAACGAATATACCACCTCCCAGCAGGAGAAGGGCTATACGGAGCGGGTGGAGGACAACCTTGTGACCTCCGGCCCCAACGGGTATTTCTACATCAGGCTGGCGGCGGACGGCCAGCCCTACACGCTGGAGGAGCTGGTACCCAACGGCTACTATGGCCCGGAGAAGGTTCGCTTCACCGTGGATGAGAGCGGCACCATCACCTCGATGCCATACACGATGGCGCAATGGTTTTCCACACTACACCCTCTGGCGTTCTCCCAACCAGGCGCAAACACGGCCACGTCCGCCGTGCTCAGCAGCTCCAGCGACTTGCCCAGGAACCACAGCGGCCGTGCATCTGCCGGGGCGTTCTCAAAGAAGCTGTCAATCACCTGGATGTTCTCGCCGTAATGCTCCCGTGCTTTGGCGATCAAGCGCTCCCGTTCGGTCTTGATCTCCTCATTGGTCTTGCCCTTCATGGGCTGGCTGATAAAGATTTTCATGCTCGTGTTCTCCTTTTATTCAAAATTGACCAGCTTCAAGCGGGCCGGTGCTTCCTGTTCGCTGCCGTCCACGGCCAGCTGGCCGGGGATCTGCGGCACCATCTCCACCACCGTATGCTCGTCCACGGCGTACAGCATCGTGGTAGCGGGGTTGGACGGGGCCAGCGTCGTCTTGACCAGACAGTTGACCACGATGTTCTGGCGTGTGTCGTCGGGGCAAAGCTCCAGCGTGATGGTCACTTTGCGCTTTGCCTTGGCAGCTGTGTTGGGGTCGAAGATGTTTTCCATCAGGTGCGGCATTTCGTAGTCCACGCGCTCCTGAAAGGCGCCCCGGCACATCTGCAAGATAGACCGCTGGGCCTCCTCTCGGTTTTCGATCTGCAAAATAATTCCTCCTTTTCAGCGGGCGTTGCCCGCAAAATCATCTCTTGTGTCTGTGTTTCATGCGGGCCTTCTTCGCGGAGGCTTTCCGCTTTCCGGCGCTGGCGTCCCGCGAAGCCTCGGCAGCCGCTGCTCGGGCGGCATACACCTTGTCCCGCGCCGCCCGATACTCGGCGTACCCGTGGGAGCAGTGCAGCATGCAGTCGCCGCTACGGTCGGGACAATCCGGCGTACAGGGGCTTTGCGGCACCACCTGGCGCTCCAGCATCACGCTCATACTGCCACCTCCTGTTTCGTTTTCAGGCGGCTCTTTTTCTTTTGGTATCGCTTGTCTGCCCGCCAGCCCTCTGGA
>URKW01000061.1 GCA_900548615.1 uncultured Eubacteriales bacterium
ATCATCCATGCCCCCGGCGATGACGGTATGGGCGGGGTTAGCCATGACCACGTTGAAGTTGCGCATGGTGCCCTTGTACCAGCAGTTGCCGAACTCGTCGCACTTGTAAGCGCCCAGCAGCGCGAAGTCAGCGTGGATGGGCTTCATCAGCAGATAGTCCTTGCCATCGATGGTCTGACGGCCCAGGCAGAAGGGGGACTCCTCCACCAGCGTGTCGATGCCCACGGGGGTCAGCACGCCGCCCAGACCGGCGCCGTCGGCGCGGATGCACTCAGCCAGCGTGCCCTGAGGCAGCAGGTTGACTTCCAGCGTGCCCTCGGTGTTCTGCTGGCCCACCTCGGGGGTCATGCCCACGTGGGTGGCGATGACGCGCTTGACCTGATGGTTGTGGATCAGCTCGGCAATGCCGAAGAACTCCTCGCCCTTGGGGCCAACAGCGCGGCCCATGTCGTTGGCGATCAGGGTCAGATCCTTGGTGCCCAGCTTGACCAGCTCCTTGACGATGGCGCGGGCCTGGCCGCAGGCCAGAAAGCCGCCGCACATAATGGTAGCGCCGTCAGGAATCATTTTTGCTGCCTCAGCGGCAGTCAGTACAGGTTTCTTTGCCATTTCTGTTCCTCCTACTTTTTATGACAGCGGCCACTGAGCCACCTGCGTATGCAGAGCGCCCAGTGGCGCTGTATGCGTTTTACTTCATGCCGCGCTTGACCATCTCGGTCACAGCGAAGGAAGCCACGTCGTCGGCGTACTTGCCGGCGCCGAAACCAGCGTCGAAGCCCAGCTCCTTGGCCAGCTCATGGGTGATACGGGGACCGCCGCAGCAGACCACGAACTTATCACGCAGACCCTCGGCCTCCAGCAGCTCGATGAGGTTGGTCAGGTTCTGGATATGCACGTCCTTCTGGGTAACGGTCTGGGAAACCAGCAGAACGTCAGCCTTCAGCTCCAGTGCCTTCTTGATGAACTCCTCGTTGGGAACCTGAGAACCCAAGTTATAGGCCTCGATCATCTCATAGCGCTCCAGGCCGTAGTGGCCGGCGAAGCCCTTGCGGTTCATGATGGCGTCGATGCCCACGGTGTGAGCGTCGGTGCCGGTGGAGGCGCCCACCATCACGACCTTGCGACCGATATGCTCGCGGATGTAGTCGTTGGTGGCTTCCATGCTCATCACGTCGGACTCCACGGTGATGACGTGGATATCCTCATAGTTGACGGAATGGACACAGCTGCCGTAGACCACATAGAAGGTGAACTCTTTGTCCAACGGGGCGTGGTACGCCACGTTGGGTTCTTCCAGTCCCATCTTCTTGGCGATCTGACGGGCGGCTTCCTCGCCGCGCTCGTCGTCCTTGACGGGCAGGGTGAAGCTGGTCTGCACCTTGCCGTCGTTCATGGTGTCGCCGTAGGGCTTCAGACGGGTCAGATCCAGCGTGGTATCGAAATCGATTTTATGGGTATTATACAGTCCGCTGCTCATGCTCCCACCTTACCTTTCATCGCTTCAATGAAGGGATTGAAGTACTTGTCGTCCTTGACCACAACACCGGCCAGACCCTTGCCGCCGTCCTTGGGACGCTTGACATCGGCGAAGATGCCCTTCTCGATGGTGGTGAACAGGCCCAGCTTCTCGATCTCCTTCAGCAGGTCGGTGGCCTTGGTCAGCACCTCGTTGGCGCGGTTGCGGATGATGCCGTTCTCTTTGTAGGTCAGCTCGTCGCCCAGATCCTTCATGGTGCGGAAGATGTACTGGGCGTTCTCGATGGACAGAGCACGGTCGGACATGAACGGGGTGTGGATGGCCTCGGTCATCATGCCCAGCAGGTGCAGCTTCTGGTTGGTCAGGATGGTCACCATGTTGAACAGGGCGTCCTGAATGTGACCGCGGAAGATGTTGCCGGTCATGAACTTGGTGGGAGGCATGTACTTCAGGGGCGCGTTGGGGAAGATCTCGCGGGCCATCTGTGCCTGCGCCAGCTCATACAGGAAGGTGTTCTCCACGGAGGGATCCATCTCGAAGGCGTGGCCCAGACCCATCTGCTCCTCGCGCATACCGGCGGTCTTGGCGAAGGCCTCGTTGATGAACTGGGAGGCCAGCACGGTGTGGGCGGCGGTGATGGCATCGTCGGTGGTCAGGTAGTTATCCTCACCGGTGTTGATGATAACGCCGGCATAGCCGTTGATGACACGGGAGAAGTACTGGTCGACGATGGTGCGCTGCATGTTGATATCGCGGAACAGGATGCCGTACAGAGCGTCGTTCAGCATCACGTCCAGACGCTCCAGAGCGCCCATGGCGGCGATCTCGGGCATGCACAGGCCGGAGCAATAGTTGCACAGGCGGATGTAGCGGTGCTGCTCCTCGCCCACCTCGTCCAGCGCAGCGCGCATCAGGCGGAAGTTCTCCTGGGTGGCGTAGGTGCCGCCGAAGCCCTCGGTGGTAGCGCCGTAAGGCACGTAGTCCAGCAGGGACTGGCCGGTGGTACGGATGACAGCGATGATGTCGGCGCCCTGCTTGGCAGCGGCCTTGGCCTGGGTGATATCCTCGTAGATATTACCGGTGGCAACGATGACATACAGGTAGGGGCCTTCCTTGTCGCCCCAGTCGCTCAGGTACTCGTTGCGCTTGGCAACGTTCTTGTTGATGCGAGCCACAGTGGCGTCCACCACGGGCTGGATGGCGGCGCGAACTTCCGCATCGGTGTGAGCGGTGATCTTGCTGAGATCCAGCTCGCCGGCGCTGACAGCCTCTGCCACGCCCTGGGGATCCTTGCCGGTTTCCACCATAGCGTTGCCGATCGCCCAGGCGGCGCCCATAGGCAGGATGGAGTTGGCCATCAGGTGGTCAACGACCACGTTGGGCATGGGGACGTCCATATCGTTGACGCCATCGATGCCCAGCAGACGGCAAACCGCACGCTCCACCGTGACGGTGGTATGCTGATCGATAAAGCGCTGGGTGTCGTCCGCCACCTTAGCGGCAGAGGCACGCGCCTGATTGACCAGCTCAAAATTCAAGCCGAGTTTGCTTTCCATTATCGTTACCTCATTCAAAAATCATAGCAAATTCGGCAGCAGGCAGGCCTTGCCCGCCTGCTGCCGAAATAGGGTCTTTTGCGTTTGCTGCTTTCGCAGCCAAGTAAGCGAGGATTTGATCGACGAGAGTGATGCCCCGCCAAATCAAAAATCAGAGCTTACTTTTTAACATGGCGCTCGTTGCGCAGCAGCTTGGTGGGCTCCAGATAGCGCTGGGCAGTGCCCTCGGCGACCCAGGCCACACCGGTCTTCTCCACCTTCTTCTTGCCGGTGCAGACGTCGCAGTGGCAATCCTGAACATAATGCTCGGGCTGGGTGTAAGAAGTGATGACGCCCTCGAAGTTACGCAGGATAACCTTGCGGGGGGTCTCGGAAATCAGATAGTTGGGCATAACGGGAGTCTTGCCGCCGCCGCCGGGAGCGTCCACCACGAAGGTGGGGATGCAGTAGCCGGAGGTATGGCCGCGCAGCGCTTCCATGATCTCAATGCCCTTGGACACGGGAGTACGGAAGTGGCTCAGACCCAGGGAAGGATCGCAGGCATAGATGTAGTAGGGGCGGACACGCATCTTGACCAGACCGTGAACCAGCTCCATCATCACGTGAGAGCAATCGTTCACGCCGGCCAGCAGCACGGACTGGTTGCCCAGGGGGATACCGGCGTCAGCCAGCATGGCGCAGGCCTTGGCGGCTTCGGGAGTGAACTCCTTGGGGGTGTTGAAGTGGGTGTTCAGCCACACGGGGTGATACTTCTTCAGCATCTCGCACAGCTCGGGAGTAATACGCTGGGGGCACACCACGGGGGTGCGGGAGCCCAGACGGACGATCTCCACGTGAGGAATGGCGCGGACGCGCTTGATGATGTACTCCAGCACATCGTCGCTGACCATCAGGGAGTCACCGCCGGACAGCAGAACGTCGCGAACCTCGGGGTGATTGGCCACATAGTCGATGCACTTGTCGATCTGCTGCATGGGCACTTCGCAGTCGTTCTGACCGGCAAAACGACGACGGGTGCAGTGACGGCAGTACATGGAGCACTGGTCAGTGATGAGCAGCAGCACGCGGTCGGGATAGCGGTGAGTCAGACCGGGAACGGGAGAGTCGGTATCCTCGTGCAGGGGATCGGCGTCCTCGTAGTCGGCGTACTCCAGCTCCTCGGCGCGGGGGATGGCCATCTTGCGGATGGGATCAAAGGGATCGTCCAGATCGATCAGGGACAGATAATAGGGAGTGACCGCCATGCGCAGCTTGCCCAGAGTCTTGGCAATACCGGCTTCCTCGTCGGGAGTCAGGGTCATGTACTTCTTCAGATCTTCGACAGTCTCAGCGCGGTTGGCAACCTGCCAATGCCAGTCGTTCCACAGATTTTCAGGAACGTCAGCGAACAGACCATTGCGAGTTTTCATGTTCGTTTCTCCTTAAATTTTTGTTTCAGGATGATTTGGAAAGTTCGTACTGAGGGCAGGGAGCGCGGCTCCCTGCCTCAGTGTCAGTTGCTATGGTAGTTTAGCAGTACTTCTCGTCGAACAGCTTGCGCAGCTTGGGGTTCTCGCGCAGAACGTTCAGGGTGATCTCAGCGTGGTTCTTGGTGTAACCGTTACCCACGATCATGGTGACGTCCTTGCCGATGCCCTCGGCGCCCAGAGCGGCCTTGGTGAAGGAGGTAGCCATGGAGAAGAAGTAAACCAGACCGTCGTCACGGACGGGCAGGATGGCGGACATCTCGCAGGACTCGATGTTCACGCAGCAGATGGAGATATCGTACTCCTTGCCGTCGTTGACGCCCAGAGCGGCTTCCATAACGTCCACGGGCTTGGTGCAGTCGGCGACGATGACGTCGGTGTAAACGCCCAGCTCCATCAGATCGGCAACCTGGGAGGCCTTACGGACAACGCCCACGACCTTGCCCTTGGGGCCGACCTTCTTCATGGCCTCGTAGCCGCACAGAACGGCGGACTTGCCGTTGGCGCCCAGGATCAGAACGCTGTCACCCTCGTGAGGCAGCTTGCGGGCCTGAGCGGGAGCGCCGGCCACGTCCAGAGCGGCCAGGGCCAGAGGCTCGGACATATCCTCGGGCATCTTGCAGTACAGAGCGGACTCGAACAGGATGGCCTTGCCGACGATGTCAACGCGGTCGATATCCTTGTGGATGGACAGGATCTTCTCGATCTTCAGCGGGGTCATGGACAGGGACACCAGAGAAACGATCTTGTCGCCTTCCTTCAGGTCGAAGCCGGGCTTGTTCTTCAGATCCTCGCCGATGTGAGCGACGACACCCTTGAACATACCGCCGGAACCGGTGACGGGGTTCTGCTGCTTGCCGCGCTCGGCCACGATGCTCATAATCATCTCGCCGATCTTCTTCTCGTCGCCGCCGCAGGCCTCGGAGATCTGGGTGAAGGAAGCGGAGTCGATGTTCAGGGAGGTAACGTCGCAGACGATCTCGTTGGAGTAGACCTTGCTCATGTCGTTGTCGATCTTCCAAGCAGCCTGGGTCAGAACGCCCTTGGGCTCGATCACGCGATGGGTACCGTACTTGTTGCCTTTCAGTTCAGCCATTGTAAATATCCTCCTAAAATTTTGTTTATGATGTATGGTATATGGTTTATATGATGTGGTTTATATATGGTAAGGTGGTTTATATGGTGATAGAAAATCTGAGTTACTTCAGGGGCTTCAGGCTCAGGATCTCGCGGGCCTCGGCAGGGGTAGCGATCTCGCGGCCCAGCTCCTTGGCGATGCGGACGACCTTGGCCACCAGCTCGCCGTTGGACGCGGCCTTCTGGCCCTTGCCCAGATAGATGTTATCCTCGAAGCCTACGCGGACGTTGCCGCCCATGGCGATAGCGGCAGCGGCCATGGTCCAGGCAGCGCGACCCACGCCGGAGACAGTCCAGGTGGCATCAGCGGGGATCTTGCTGGCGAAGAAGGCCAGATTCTCCACGGTGGCGGGGGTGCAGCCGTGCACGCCCAGCACGAAGTTGAACTGCATGGGGTGGCCGGGAACCTCGCCCTTCTTGGCCATACCCAGAACGGTGTCGATGTGACCCAGCTCGAAGCACTCGTACTCGGGCTTGATGCCGTTCTCGATCATGCGCTTGCCGAAGGCGCGCATGGTGGGCATGGTGTTGTCAAAGATCTCGTCGCCGAAGTTGCAGGTGCCGCAGTCCAGAGTGGCCATCTCGGGGAACAGCTCGGTGGGCTGCAGACGCTCCTCGGGGCTCATGCCGGTGGCGCCGCCGGTGGAGGGGATCATGATGACGTCAGGCAGTTCCTTGCGGATGGCGTCCATGACGACCTTAAAGCGGTCACGATTCTGAGTGGGGGTGCCGTCGTCCTCGCGGACATGGATGTGCAGGATGGCAGCGCCGGCCTCGTAAGCGGACTTGGCCTCGCGCACCATTTCCTCGACGGTGTAGGGAACGGCCTCGTTCTGGGCCTTGGTGACTTCCGCGCCGCAGATGGCGGCGGTAATGATCAGCTTTTCCATCATTCTGCTCCCTTACTTCTTGATTTCCTTGCGCTGGCAGTCCTTGGGGGTGACGCAGGTGCCGTGAGCGCGGCAGACCACGATGGGCTCAGCCAGCACGTCAGCGGCGGAAGCGCTGATGTCGGGGCGGGAGACGATGACCTTGCGGGCCTCGAACTTCATGGTGCGGGAAGTGTTGCCGATCTTCTCGATCTCGCCGTAGGCCTCGATGTAGTCGCCGGCGTACACGGGAGCCAGAAACTCCACATTGTCGTAAGCGCAGAACAGGCCCTCGTCGCCGTCGCAGGCGATCAGCAGCTCGGTAGCCACGTCACCGAACAGGTGCACCATGTGGGCGCCGTCCACCAGGTTGCCGCCGTAGTGAGCGTCCTTCGCACTCATACGCAGGCGAAGCATAGAAGTGATCTTTTCCATAGATGTTTCCTCCTTCAAAATGATTCTTTCTTACGTTTTGTTCGTATTCCTCATTCAGCTGGCCGGGAACTCTCTTTTTTCTTATACCAGAAAAGAACAAAGAGCTTGTGGGCAAAGACGTTCCGAAGAAATCTCCGGATTGCTTTGACCGCAAGCTCCTAATGCGAAAAGAGCGCTGTCGGTCAAGCATTTTGACCAATAGCGCTCCATGTCGATAAGATCAACATGACAGCAACACCGTTTACGCGGCGCTGCCAAGGGAACAGAATAGGCAAACTGCTCCCTTTCGGCGAAAGATCCCTTCCCGTCCGGCCATCCAGGCCGCCCGCTCCGCTGCCGGACAGTACCCTATCTTTCGCGCCTCTATTGACTGATATTTGGAATATTACCAGTGTCAATTATGACAGGTATTTCAAGTATTGTCAAGATGGTTTGTGATACAAATAACAAACTTATTTTTTGTGCAACTTTCCAATTATTGGGGATAAAATTTCGCCCCGGGAAACCGGGGCAAAAAAATTACCTCAAATGGGCGTTGCCCATTTGAGGTAAGCAGGTTCTCGCTTCGACCCGCGCTCCTTCCCCCGCAGGGCGTGGGAAGGAACACTCTCTCCGCGCAGAGTGTTTTTTCGCCACGCACATGTCGCGGCGAAAAACGATTCAAATGGTTCGCCGCCTGCGGGCGGCGAATTCTGCGAAGCTTTTTGTTCTGAGTCCGAAAGCCTCAATAGTTTTCCTCGATCAGCTGCATGATCTCCGGTTTCAGGGACAGCATGCGGCAGATGTTCAGGGCGTCACGGGGACAGTCGGACTTGCCCACCACCCGGTACAGGCCGTAGTTCATGTGGCGGGCGATGACGGCCACGCCGTCCTCATTGGTGGTGGCCAGCTCACGGCGGATCTGCTCGGGGTCAACGTCCCGCAGACCGATGATCTGATAGTGATCCTTGGCGCACTCGGCCACCTTGTCATAGTGGGTGGTCAGCAGCGAGATGGCGTTGACGCCGTTGAGGTACTTGGTAACGGCCTGCACGATGACCGCGCCCTCGTCGGGGTTGGTGCCACGGGCGAACTCGTCCAGCAGGAACAGGGAGTAGCCCCGCTCCACCTCGGAGAGCGCCTTCTGGAACTGGACGATCTCGGAGCCGAAGCCGGAAAGACCCGACTGGATGGACTGCAGATCGTCAAACAGCATTTTCACGCTGTGGAACAGCGGCATTCTGGCGGACTTGGCGCACACCAGAAAGCCCGCCTGCAAGAGAAGCACATTCAGCGCCACGGTTTTCATGGCCACGGATTTGCCGCCCATGTTGGCACCGGTGATGACGGTAGCGCCCCGATCCAGCGCGATGGACACGGGGACGAAGGCTCTTCCCTGCTCGGCCAGCAGGTCCACCAGCTCCGGATTCACCATGTCCTCCAGCCCCAGTTCGCCGTCGGTGATCTGGGGCAGCACGCCGCCGTAGCGGACGGCGAACAGCGCCTTCTGCACCATGAAGTCTAGGCGGCCCAGCGTCTCCGCGTCGGCCAGCAGATCGTCCACCATGGGAGCCAGCTGGGCGCCCATGGTGCGGCGCACCTTCATCTCCTCGCTCTCCTCCTCGGCGCAGATACGGGTGCGTTGGAGCCGCAGGTCGTCCTTTTCCGCGTCGGTCTGGGCGTGGAACAGCCGCTCCTCCACATCCTTCTTGGCAGCGCGGATCTCCTTCAGCTTTTGGGTGGCGCTGTCGGGGATGTAAAAGCCCCGGCTGCCGGTGTGGTTGGGGTCGAGGATATCCAGCGCGGCGGCGGGATCGTGGAGGGCCGTGTCCTTCAGTCCCGCCGTCTCATTGATGGCAGCCAGCAGCGGGCGGATATCGCTGAGCCGCTGGAGGTAGCCCTTGATCTCGAACAGCTCCACATGATCCGGCACCTCGCCGTTCTGGCAGCGGCGCAGGGA
This sequence comes from uncultured Eubacteriales bacterium, assembly GCA_900548615.1. Lineage (GTDB taxonomy): Bacteria > Bacillota > Clostridia > Oscillospirales > Oscillospiraceae > Vescimonas. The sequence continues at coordinate 8,880 of URKW01000061.1, forward strand.
GTTGCGGATATCCTTGATCTGGCACAGCAGCGTCATCAGGCGGGTGAAGGTATCCTTCAATTCCTCGTTGTGGACAGCCAGCGCCTGCACATTGTACAGCTCCGTTTCCAGCGCTGGGCGCTCCTCGGGGGTATAGAACCGCAGGCGGCGGATGCGCTCCAGCCCAAAGGGGGAGCAGCCGTGCAGCGCCTCCAAGGCGTATTGCAGGCCGATCTTGACCTTTTCGTCAAAGGATATGGCGATCATCGTAATTCCTCCTTCACATTGATGACGGGAGCGTCCACCGCGGCGGTCATGGCGGCCATGAACGCATCCTTGTCAAAGCGCCAGCCGTAGGCGGATACCGGGTTGATGGTGACGCACAGGGTGCGGGCGGCCTCCTCCGTTTCCAGCGTGACGCTGCGGGTAGCCAGCTTGTCCAGCGTGTCGGGCTTTAAGAGCACCTTGCTGGGATCCTTCACCACCAGGCGGCCGCTGCGCAGTACGCCGCTGCGCAGCAGCGGCAGCACCATGCTGTCGGTCAGTGCGCCGGTGATGAAGGCTGCACCGTTGTCCCGCCAGCACTTCTCCAGACCCTCGGCAGCCTCCGGTGGCAGCGTCTCCGCCTTGGGCAGGTTCATCAGGTGGTAGATGTGGGCGGTGTCGGCCACCACCTTGTCCATGTTCATATCGTAGCTGGCGCCGGTGCAGAGGATGACGCCCTCGGCCACGGCCCGGGCGCCAAGGCTCTTGCGGCCCAGCGCACCGTCGATGATGGAGATATCCGCGCCCAGGTCAAAAAACTCCTTTGACACGGTTTTCAGCTGCGTGGTGATGGACGGCCCGGCCAGCTGAACGTGTCCGGCGCTGCGTGCCCGGACGATCACCACCTCGCCCAAAGGCGTGGGGATGCCGGTGGTCATCAGTATTTCCTTGGTGATATCCCCCAGCCGCAGCATATCCTTGGCCGTGGCGATCAGGGTGCCTTCCCGGACGAAAATGCCGGGCTTTTCCGTGCCGGTCACAATGTCGGTGGACTCGCCGTCCCGGCCAATGGAGGTCAGACCCAGCACACCCTGCAATTTTCCCTGCTCCAGCAGCCAGTTGAGCATCGTCGTCTTTCCGGCATTCTTGCACATGCCCACGATGGACATGGTTTTCACGCTGTGCAGCTGCCGCAAAAGCTGTTCTTTCATATTGCCTCTCCTTCGGAGTGTAGTCATTCAACTAATTATTATAGCGGATAAGCTTTCAAAAAGGAACCCCCAATTTTTTTCTTATGATTCGCTCCGACCCGCATTCATTCGCCCACCTTGTGTGCGAATGAACACTCTCTCCGCGCAGCGTATTTTTTGCCATGTACACGCCACGGCAAAAAATGATTCAACTTGTTCGTCGCCTATGGGCGGCGAATTCTGCGAAGCTTTTTACACCTTCACCAAAAATCCCACTGTTTACCCGTTTTGTTTCCTGTCAGTCGGTTGACAGAGGTGGTATAATAAGAAAAATTCCCGCAAAGGAGAACGCCGCTATGGAGATTACCCGCGCCTACGTGAAAAGCATTCTGCCCCACCGCGATTCGGAGGGGCACAAGGGCACCTTCGGCAAGGTGTACTGTCTGTGCGGCGCGGTGGGCTACACCGGCGCACCGGTGCTGGCGGCTTCCGCCGCTGTCCGCAGCGGCAGCGGGCTGGTGTTTCTGGGGGTGCCGGAGGATATCTGGCCCATCGTGGCGGTGAAATGCGACAGCGCCATGCCCTCTCCCCTGCCGTCCCAGCAGGGTAAGCTGGCGCTGGCGGCGGAGGACGCCGTCCGGGCACGGATCGACGGCTGCGACGCAGTGCTGATCGGCTGCGGCATGGGCCGCAGCGAGGAAAGCGACGCCCTGACCCGGCGGCTCATCGACATGGACAAGCCGCTGGTGCTAGACGCCGACGGCATAAACGCCTTTGAGACGCATATACCTGAAATAAAGCGCCGTCAGGGCAAGGTCACGGTAATGACGCCCCACGAGGGAGAGTTCTTCCGCGCCGGCGGCGACCTGAGTCGGGGCCGGGAGAGCGGCGCACGGGCCTATGCGGCCCGTTGGGGCGTGTATCTGATCCTGAAGGGCCACCGCACCATTGTGGCCGCCCCGGATGGCCGTCTGGCAGTGAACACCACCGGCAACAGCGGCATGGCGAAGGGCGGCAGCGGTGACATTCTCTCCGGCATGGTGGTGAGCCTGCTGGGACAGGGGATGGAACCGTTCGATGCCTGCTGCGCCGCCGTGTACTGCCACGGCCGGGCAGGCGACATGGCCGCGGCGGAGCTGGGAGAGCGGGGCATGTCCCCGGCCGACCTGCTCTCCCGCCTGCCCTATGCGTTCAAAGAGACAGAACAGGGATAAGGAAAGCCTTCCGAATCAAGCTTTCGGAGGGAACACCATGAAACGTATCGTGATCCTGCCGTTGTGTCTGCTGCTTCTGTGCGGCGGCTGCGGCAAAAAAAGCAGCACGGCGGCAAATATTCAGGAGCAGTACAGCCGCGTAGCCACCGCCCAGATGGAGGCGGAGGTCACCTTCCACACCCCGCAGGAGGATCGCAGCTTCACGCTGCAATGTACCTTCACGCCGGAGGAGTCCACCGTCACCGTCACAGCGCCGGAAACCGTCAAGGGCGTGACCGCCACCGTGTCCGGCGAGGAGCTGACCATCGCCTATGACGGGGCGGTGCTGTCGGCGGGCAGCGTGGGGCGGTTCGGGCCTGTCAACGCCCTGCCCTGTCTGCTGCAGGCCATCGGCAGCGGCTATCTGCTGGAGGAGGGCCGGGAGACGCTGGAGGACGCCGACTGCTACCGCCTGACGCTGGACGCCACCGCCGGGGACACGCCGCTGAAATGCACGGTGTGGCTGGACGCGGAGACGCTGCTGCCCCGGTACGCGGAGTTTGCCGCCGACGACGCGGTGGTGGTATCGGCGAAGCTGCTGGCCTTCTCCTGTGCGCTACAAGAACCAGAACAATGACCTTGCAAGGAGGAAATACAGATGGAATCTACACTGCGGAGAACATGGGCCGAGATCGACCTTGACGCGCTGGCCCACAACTATAGGACGCTGCGCGCCCACGTGGGCCCGGCGGTCAAATTTCTGGGAGTGGTGAAGGCCGACGGCTACGGCCACGGCGCCATTCAGGTCTCCCGCACGCTGGAAGCGCTGGGCGCGGACTATCTGGCGGTGTCCAGCATCGACGAGGCCATGGAGCTGCGTCACAACGGCATCGCCATGCCCATCCTGATCCTGGGCCACACGCCGAGGGAGCAGGTGAAGAACCTGATCGACCTGCACATCACTCAGGCCGTGACCTGTGCCGCCAAGGCGGAGGAGTACAGCGCCGAGGCGGTAAAATGCGGCGGCACGCTGAAAGTCCACATCAAGGTGGATACCGGCATGTCCCGGCTGGGGTATCTGTGCGGCGGGGAGATGTTTGACACCGGCGTGGAGGGTATCTGCCACGCCTGCAACGCGCCGGGACTGGAGGCTGAGGGCATCTTCACCCACTTTGCCGTGGCGGATGAACCGGACGCGGACAGCCGCGCCTACACGCTGGCCCAGTTCGACCTGTTCCGCCGGGTCATCGACGCCGTGGAGCAGCGGCTGGGCAGGC
>URKW01000062.1 GCA_900548615.1 uncultured Eubacteriales bacterium
GCCACATGAAAACACTCCTCCAGCGGGCGGGGCTGCCCAGCATCCGCTTCCACGACCTGCGCCACACCTTCGCGACCCACGCCCTCACCAGCGGCGTGGACGCCAAAACGCTGTCCGGCATTCTGGGTCATACCAACGCCTCCTTCACGCTGGACACCTACACCCATGTTACATCGGATATGCAGAAGACAGCCTCGGGCATCGTGGGCGGCTTCATGGAGGATATCTTCGGGAAGGAGTTGAAACCGTGGCAAGAAAGCGAAAAGCCGGCGACGGAACCGTAAGGCAGCGCAAGGACGGTCGGTGGGAGGGGCGAGTTGTCATCGGCTATGATGACAACGGCTATCCCAAAACGAAAAACGTCCTCGCCAAAACCAAGAAGGAGTGCGTCGAGAAGCTCCAAAAGCTCAAGGAGGAGTGCGGTGGGCTGAAGCCGGAGAAGGTGCGGCCTGAGATGCCCTTCGGAGACTGGCTGACATACTGGTACGAAAATCACTCTAAGCCAAAAATTCGTCCCACCACGCAGGAGACTTATGAGAGCCGCATCCGCCTGCACATTATCCCGGAGATCGGGGACATCCCGCTGAACAAGCTGACGCAGAACGACCTGCAGCAGTTCTATGGTCGGCTCAAGAAAAGTGGCCGGAAGCGCTTCACCGACAAGTACGGCGAAGGGCTGTCCGACCGGATGGTGCGTATGTGTCATGCCACCTGCCGCTCCGCATTGGAAAAGGCGGTGCAGGATGGGCTGATCCGTGTGAACCCGGCCATCGGCTGTAAGCTTCCGCCGAAAAAGGCGCGGGAGATGCAGGTACTGACGCGGGAGGAGTTGCAGCGATTCCTCATTCAAGCAAAGTTCGAGGGGTACTACGAAGTGTTCCTTCTGGACTTGGCAACCGGCCTGCGCCGTGGTGAGCTCATGGCGCTGCAATGGGACGATCTGAACTTCAAAACCGGTGTGCTGAATGTGAATAAGCAGGTCTATGATGTGCGTGGGCAGCTTCAAATCAGCACGCCCAAGACGAAGAATTCCGTCCGAAAGATCGTCCTGCCACCCGCTGTGGTGGAGGTGCTGCGGGAGTACAAAGAGACAGTAGACTCCCGCTGGATGTTCCCGTCCCCAGTGAAGGAGGACTGTCCCATTACACCCGGTGTGGTGCGCCGCAGACTGCAGCTCATCTTGGAACACGCAGGTTGCAAGCATGTGCGCTTCCATGATCTGCGCCACACCTTCGCAACCCTGGCGCTGGAGAACGGCATGGATGTGAAAACCCTCTCCGCCATGCTGGGACATGTGTCGGCGGCCACCACGCTGGACATCTACACCCACATTACCGATGATATGCAGCGGGCAGCCGCCGAAAATATTGACCGCGGCATCGGCAAGGCAGCACCGCAGGAGTGCGCTTCAGAGTCGGGACAGGAAACTGCACCGGCCCAGGCAGAAAAGACGAGCATGACCGACTTCAAGCCCTATGTGGGCCGCAAGCGCAGGTCTGGCACCGGCTGCGTTAGTGAGATCAACGACCACCTCTTTGAAGGACGCTATTCTCCCAAATGGCCCGACGGCAAAAAGCACGCCCGCAATGTCTATGCCCATACCCGCGAGGAGTGTGAGGAGAAACTGAAGGTGCTGATCGTGGAGATGAAGGCAGAGTTGGCAGAGCTGAAGCGGCAGAAGGCGGAGGGCACGCTGCCACCGCAGGGGCCGGAGAAAGGCAAGAAGAAAGCGAAGAAGTCTAAGAAAAAGAACAAGTAAAAAAATCACCGACATGAGTACCGATTACTCAGTACCCATGTCGGTGTTCTAATTATCTTGGATTTGATAGCGAATGATTGACTCTCAGTACGGAGGATGGTGGACAATCAATCCATTTCCAGCTTTCGCTTTAACAATCTCTTTTGCTTGCTTTTGAAATTTACTTCTTCCGTGCGAAACACGTTTTAATTCGTCCATATAGATATCATACGAAGACAATGCTTTTTTGACGTTGGGGAGAAAGAAAAATGGAAATTTACTCAAAATATCATCTTCTCCCTCGCAAGCCCCGATAAAAACCAAACCATTCACATACCCCTCGTAGTATGCGGCGTCCCAATAATTTTCAGCGGCAAGGTAATTCTCAGTCCATTCCTCGTATTTCCCTGCAACCCTGCCTAATCGTCCAGGTTGATTATATTCACCAGTTTTGCAGTTTTGCAAAAATCGCTCAAATGCATGAATTACGCCATCTTGATATGAAAGAGTATAAATTGCACAGGGATACTGGCTTAAGTCTATTGTAGATACTTTGTCATGAAGTTCTTCCATTTCAAATAACGCCTCGGTAACGATAGGAGAGACAGAATGATTTTTAATTATCCCCTTCTCAATAAGTTGTAACTTTAATTGATGTAAAAAGAATGTTCCAGACGTTACAATAGAAGTTGAATTCTTATATGCCAATCGATCTTTAAGTGTCTCATCTAACGTAACGATATAGATATGAGGGAAAATGTCGCCCATTTCTTCGCGTAGATAATTAATGATTTGAGAAAAGTCTTCATCACCAAAGGAAAAGCCAATAAACACTACGGTTTTGGTCGCAAGAATCGATTTTAGTGTTGCGCCGACAATGCCATTTTGTAGCTCAGAAAACCGTTTCTTATAATCTTCGCTTGTAGCGATAATTGAACTCAGATTTTGAATAGAACCATGAATCTTTAAAACACATCTTGAATTGTCGTCCCAAAAGGCAAAATCTTCTGGAATAGTGATGGGAATTGCCCCACAATAATCTTCAAAATATGTATCCCAATTCGTAGTAATAATAGTCCTGATTGGATAGATTTGTGCCAACTCTTGATGGAAAGCTGTAGCTTGTCGTTCCAACTCAGGGAATGAGCTAATATAATTAAATCTTTCTCTGATTCTTTTGAGAAGTTTCTTTCGGCCATTGGGCTGATTGCAATATAGCTGCATCAGGTCAGAAAAAGAGACACTTTCGTCCTTTACATCCAACTCATTTTTGATAGACGTGTAGAACGAGTATGGTAGAACATTTTTGCTTTCGGTACTAATTCCTGCACCGCAAAAAAGTACAAGTTCACCATCGAGAGCAGCGTCAATTATTTCTTTTGGAAAGGCAAAAGGTTTGTTGTTTTTACAAATTGCACATTCACAAGCCATAGGAATGCTCCTTATTGAATTAAGATAATCATAAAGGAAAAGCAGCCATACTTAAATCATACGGCTGCCTTGGCGGCACAAAGACCTACTGTTAATTTATTATAATACAATTTAGTGAAAATTACAATAAGACGTCGAATTTCTGCAACTACCGTCAAATCCTGCGCCGCAATAGACAAAGAATAAGAAAATCCCTCTGAAATCAACGATTTCAGAGGGATTTTGGTCCGAGTGGAGAGGCTCAAACTCTCGGCCTCGTGGTCCCAAACCACGCGTTCTATCAGCTGAACTACACCCGGATATTCACTTTCCTGCCATGATACCACGGCGAGGGGTAAAAATAAAGATTTTTCTGTTTGTGGTCATTCCTGTGGTCAAAGCCGCTTTTATGCCGTTTTCAACGACTGGGGGAAATCCCGCAAATGCAGGTGCCACAAGGCTTTCCAGCGTTTTGCCTTGCTCTGTCTCGGATACCGCCACGGCACTCCCAAACCAGGTGCGATACCAACTTCGCTATACCCGGATACCCGTCTATTTTACCAGACTTCCCCAACAGATGCAAGCAAAAGTTGACAAAGGGTCGGCCACAGGCCGACCCTTTGCCGTATGTTTTCTTATGTCAGGCGGCCCTTTGTTATCTCTTTTTCAACACGCCCAGCAGACCCCGCTTGAGGATCTGCCCTCCGGCGGAGATCAGCTGCGTTTCAATCTTGGCTGCGCGGCGCTCCGCCTTGCGCTTGGCCTCGGCCTCCGCCTTTTCCTGCTGGCGCTCGGCCTTGCGGCGCTCCTCATCCTCCAGCTTTTGCTGGCGGCGGCGTGCTTCATCGTCCAGCTTCTGCTGGCGCTTGCGCGCCTCGTCCTCCAGCTTCTGCTGCCGCTTCTTGTCGGCTTCTTCCTCTTTCAGACGCTTTTTTTCCGCCTCGGCCTCCGCCTTCTCACGGGCCTTACGGTCGGCCTCCTCCTGCTTGGCGGTCTCCGCCTTTTCGGCCTCCTCCGTCAGCACCTCATAGGCGGACAGATTGTCCACGTAGTCGTCATATTTCTCCATGCCGTCCCGCATCAGCACCTTGGCGCGGGCCATGGGCTCCGGTGCGGCCATCAGGCTCTGGGGACAGATGATCTTGGTGCGCTGCACCATGGCGGGTACGCCGCCCTCGTCCAGGAAGGAGGTCAGCGCTTCGCCCACGCCCAACTCCATGATGGCGTCCTCCGCCTGGAAGGCCGGGTTGGCCCGGAAGGCCTGCGCCGCCACCCGGACGGCCTTCAGCTCGGCGGGGGTATAGGCCCGCAGAGCATGCTGCACCCGATTGGAGAGCTGGGCCAGCACGGCGTTGGGAATATCGCTGGGACTCTGGGTGACGAAGAACACACCCACGCCGCGAGAGCGGATCAGCTTCACCGTCTGCTCGATCTTTTGCAGCAGCACGGCAGGCGCGTCCCGGAACAGCATGTGAGCCTCATCGAAGAAGAACACCAGCTTGGGCTTGTCCAGATCGCCGGCCTCCGGCAGATTCTCGAACAGCTCCGACAGCATCCACAGCAGGAAACCGGCGTACAGGGTGGGGTTCTGCACCAGCTTGACGCAGTCCAGCACGTTGATCATGCCATGTCCGTCGGCGTCGGTGCGCATCCAGTCCCGGATGTCCAGCGCCGGTTCGCCGAAGAACAGGTCGCCGCCCTGCTGCTCCAGCGGCAGCAGCGCCCGGAGGATCGCCGCCACGGACTGGGAGGTGATGTTGCCGTAGGTCATCATGTACTCCGAGCGGTGCTCGTTCACGTAGGTCAGCATGGCCCGCAGATCCTTCAGGTCGATCAGCAGCAGGCCCTTGTCGTCAGCAATGCGGAACACGATGTGCAGGATCCCCTCCTGCGCCGGAGTCAGCCCCAGAATGCGGCTCAAAAGCTCCGGGCCCATGTCGCTGACGGTGGCGCGGACGGCGTGGCCGCCCTCCTGATAGATGTCCCAGAAGGTGGTGGGGTATGCTTTATAGGTAAAGGTATCGCGGATGCCGAATTTGTCGATGCGCTTTTCCATGCCCTCGTTGCTGACGCCGGGCGAGCAGATACCCGCCACATCGCCCTTTACGTCGCACAGGAACACGGGCACGCCCGCATCGGAAAAGGACTCGGCCATCACCTTCATGGTGATGGTCTTGCCGGTGCCGCTGGCGCCGGCGATCAGGCCGTGACGGTTGCACATGTTCAGAGCCAGCTCCACCCGCTGTCCGTCCGCCAGACCCATATAGATCTTGCCGTTTTCGTACATATAGCCATCCTCCGTTTTTGATTGACTTTATTATACGATAGATTTTTCCCCTGCGCAAGGGTATGCGCAAGAAAACGCGCTGCGGACTGCCGCCGGATACATATTCTCCCCACGGCTCCACATACTACCGGAAAACTGTGAGGTGAAGCAAATGGAAATGCATCGAACCGGGCGGACAGTGGCCTTTTCCGCCGGCGTCAGCGTGCTGTCATGGGGCAGCATCGGCGGCAAGCTGGAGGGACAGGGCCCACTGGGCAGCTATTTTGACGAGATCGAGAAGGATTCCTTCTGCGGACAGGCCAGCTGGGAAAAGGCGGAATCCATTTTCCAGCAGCGGGCGCTGGGCCACGCGCTGGAGCGGGGCGGCATGGGGCCGGAGGACGTGGATCTGGTGCTGGCGGGCGACCTGCTGAACCAATGCGCCGCCAGCAATTTTGCCCTGCGGAACCAGCCCTTCAGCGTGGCCGGACTGTACGCCGCCTGCGCCACCATGGGCGAGGGGCTGGCGCTGGCAGCCATGCTGTTACAGGGCGGCGTGGCCCGCGTGGCGGCGGCCGTGACCTCCTCCCACTACTGCACCGCCGAGCGGCAGTATCGCATGCCCCTCCCCTACGGCTCCCAGCGGTGCCCCACCGCCCAGTGGACGGCTACCGCTTCCGGCTGCTGCATTCTGGGCCGCAGCGGCGACGGGCCGTATCTCACCCACGCCACCATGGGCCGGGTGGTGGACATGGGCGTCAACGACGAGTGCAACATGGGCGGGGCCATGGCCCCGGCGGCCATCGACACGCTGGAGGCTCTGTTCCGGGATACCCGCACCACGCCCCAGGACTATGACCTGATCGTCACCGGCGATCTGGGCGCCATCGGCCACAGCGTGGTAAAGGATCTGATGGCCCGGGACGGCTTCAACATGGACAGCCGCTATACCGACTGCGGATTGCTGCTGTTCGACCGGGAGAAGCAGGACATGCATGCCGGCGGCTCCGGCGCGGGATGCAGCGCCTCGGTGCTGTGCGCCTACCTGCTGCCGGGGCTGAAAAGCCGCCGGTGGAAGCGGATGATCTTCGCCCCTACCGGGGCGCTGCAAAGCCCCACCACCGTGTTTCAAAAGGAGACCATGCCGGCGGTGTGCCACGCGGTGGTGCTGTCGGCGGAGCGATAAGGAGGTACTATGGACTATCTGTGGTGTTTTCTCTGCGGCGGGCTGCTGTGCGCCGTGGGACAGGTGCTCATCGACCTGACGAAGCTGACCCCCGCCCGTATCCTGTCAGGCTACGTGGTGGCGGGCGTGATCCTACAGGCGGTGGGCGTATATCAGCCGCTGGTGGACTGGGCCGGGGCTGGCGCTACCGTGCCCCTGACGGGGTTCGGCTACTCACTGGCCAGGGGCGTGGCAAAAGCGGTGGAGGAAAAAGGACTGCTGGGCGTTCTCGCCGGCGGGCTGACCGCCACCGCCGGCGGCATCGCCGCGGCGGTGGTGTTCGCCCTTATTATGGCACTTTTGTGTAAGCCGAAAGAAAAGCGTTGACAAATACCCCACAGGGGTATATAATGCCACCATCAAAATATACCCCCAGGAGGTATGCTCTATGGATTGCTGCCATTGTCAAAAGACGAAGCACCGCTCTGACGAGGAGCAGAAGCGCCTGACCCACCGCCTGAACCGGATCGAGGGACAGGTACGGGGACTGAAGGACATGCTGCAAAAGGACGCCTATTGCCCCGATATTCTCATTCAGGTATCCGCCGTCAGCGCGGCGCTGAACAGCTTCAGCAAGGAGCTGTTGGCCACCCACATCCGCACCTGCGTGGCGGACGGCATCCGTCAGGGGGACGACGCGGTCATCGACGAGCTGGTGACCACGCTGCAAAAGCTGATGAAATAAGGAGGCGGCGTGATGAAAGAAAAATTTGTGGTAACAGGCATGACCTGCGCGGCCTGCTCGGCCCATGTGGAAAAGGCGGCGGGCTCTCTGCCCGGCGTCAACAGCGCGGTGGTGAACCTGATGCTGGGCACCATGATGGTGGACTACGACCCGCAGCAGGTGACGCCGGAGCAGATCATCTCCGTGGTGGAGAGCGGCGGCTACGGCGCGAAGCGGGCGTCCGACGTGAAGCAGAACGTCCATAAGGAGCAGGACGCGGCGCTGGCGAAAATGCGCCGCCGTCTGGTGTGGTCCATCGTGTGTCTGGTGCCCCTGTTCTATATCAGCATGGGCCATATGATGGGGCTGCCGCTGCCCGGCTTCCTGACGGCCAGCCACCTGACCCACGCCATCTCCCAGTTGGTGTTCTGCGTGCCCATTCTGATCCTGAACCGCAGCTATTTCACCGTGGGCTTCTCCCAACTGTTCCGCCGCAGCCCCAACATGGACACGCTGGTGGCGCTGGGCGCCAGCGCCGGGCTGGTGTACAGCCTGATCGAAATGGTGCGCTTGGCGGCGGGACAGGCATCCGGCATGCCGGAGCTGTACTTCGAGTCGGCGGGCATGATCTGCGCGCTGGTGACGGTGGGCAAATACCTGGAGGAGCGCAGCAAGGGCAAGACCACCGATGCCATCTCCGCCCTGCTGGCGCTGGCTCCTGACAGCGCCGTGGTGAAGCGGGGCGGCGTGGAGGTCACCGTCCCGGCGGAGGATATCCAGAAGGGCGATATCGTGGTGGTGCGTCAGGGCGGCAAGATCCCCGTGGACGGCGTGGTGGTGTCCGGCAGCGGCTCGGTGGACGAGTCCGCCATCACCGGCGAGAGCCTGCCGGTGGAGAAGTCCGTAGGCGACACCGTTACCTCCGCCACCGTGAACCAGAGCGGCTATCTGGAGCTGGAGGCCACCCGCGTAGGCGCGGACACCACCCTGTCCCAGATCGTGAAGCTGATGGAGGAGGCTTCCTCCAGTAAAGCGCCCATCTCCCGTCTGGCGGACAAAATCAGCGGCGTGTTCGTGCCGGTGGTCATGTCCATCGCCCTGATCGCGGCGCTGCTGTGGGCCTTCGTAGGCGGCCAGAGCGTGCAGTTCTGCCTGTCGGTGGGTATCGCCGTGCTGGTGATCTCCTGCCCCTGCGCACTGGGTCTTGCCACCCCCGTGGCCATCATGGTGGGCACAGGCAAGGCGGCGGAGAACGGCATCCTCATCAAATCCGCCCAGTCGCTGGAGCTGATGGGCCGGGTCAACACCGTGGTGCTGGATAAGACCGGCACCGTCACCCAGGGCAAGCCCCGTCTCACCGACTGTCTGGCGGCGGAAGGCGTTACGGAGGAGGAGCTGCTGTGCGTGGCGGCCAGCGTGGAGCAGCCCAGCGAGCATCCCCTCAGCCGCGCCGTCACCGAGGCGGCGCAGGAGCGGAGCATCCCCCTGTGCGACGTAGAGGACTTCGCCGCCGTCCCCGGCGGCGGTGTTCACGCGGTGCTGCATGGGCAGAAAATATTTGCCGGAAACGGGGACTTTATGTACCAAAATGGGGTGGATATTGTACCGTTTTCGCACCAGTCTGAGACGTGGGCCAACGACGGCAAGACGGTACTGTACTTCGCCCAGCAGGGCCGGGCGCTGGGCATGCTGGCGGTGGCCGACACCGTGAAGCCTGACAGCGCCGCTGCCATTGCCGCTCTGAAGCGCTCCGGCTGCCGGGTGGTGCTGCTGACCGGCGACAATACCCAGACCGCCAACGCCATCGCCCGTCAGGTGGGCGTGGATCAGGTGATCGCGCAGGTGCTGCCACAGGACAAGGCCGCCTGCGTGGAGAAGCTGCAAAAGGACGGCCAGCTGGTGGCCATGGTGGGCGACGGCATCAACGATGCCCCAGCGCTGGTGCAGGCGGATGTGGGCCTTGCCATCGGCGCAGGCACCGATATCGCCATCGAATCGGCGGATATCGTGCTGATGAAAAGCAGCCTTGCCGACGTGGCCTCTGCCGCAGAGCTGAGCCGCGCCGTACTGCGAAATATCCGGCAGAACCTGTTCTGGGCCTTCTTCTATAACAGCGTGGGCATTCCCGTGGCGGCAGGCGTACTGTACCCGGCGCTGGGCTTGCTGCTGAATCCTATGATCGCCGCCGCCTGCATGTCCCTCAGCAGCGTGTGCGTGGTGTCCAACGCCCTGCGGCTGAATCTCTTCAAGCTCCGCGACCCAAAGCACGATCATAAGCGCAGAAAAAAGCCTGCCTCTGCAAACACAGCACCGGCAGAAGAAAAAACTACAACGAAAAAGGAGAAAGAAACCATGAAAAAGACGATGAAGATCGAAGGCATGATGTGCGCCCATTGCGAGGCGACCGTCAAAAAGGCGCTCGAGGCCATTCCCGAGGTCGTGGACGCTGAGGTCAGCCACACCGCCGGCACCGCCGTCGTGACGCTGCAGTCCCCCGTGGACGACGCCGCACTCAAGAAGGCGGTGGAGGACAAGGACTACAAGGTCCTCGGCATCGAATAAGGCAAAAGAGAAGGAAAGCGCGCTCGGATCCGAGTGCGCCTTCCTTCTCTCTTTTCTTTATGCCGCGATCGGCATTACCGGGGGGAGCGTGATGATCGTCGCGCCTGCGGGCGGAGCCGTGAGCGGCTTTTCGCTCGTCGTGCGAACGCTGATCGCCGCATCAAAGCGCACATCACAGATATTGCGCAGCTGGACCGCTCCCTTGACGGTCATGCGGCTGCTGTTCCCCGTGAGTGTATAGTCGATGCGGAACGCCGCCTCCTCCTTCGCGTTCATCGCCGCCGTGTACTTGAGCTCCACGCTGCCGTCGCTGCGCAGCATGAGATCTATGCTCAGCTCCTCAAGCCCCTCGTCCTTGGCGGTCTGTGCGGTAAGCGTCCCGCCGCCGGTTCTCCGACCCATCAGCTTTGTCAGCTCGTCGATACCGAGGTGCCACTTATAGCTGCCGGCGGACTTCGTAAAGGTCTCGTCGCCGAGCATCTCGACTGCATCGGAGGCAAGCTGCGCCGCGCTGCTCCAGCTCTCGTAGAACCCATTCGCATCCCCCTGCTTCATCATGGCATAGAGAATGTGGCCGACGGTGCGGCCGTCCCCGCTGCCGTACATCGACCTGTAGAGGTCGGGGAAGCTCATCACAGCGTCCGTCGCATACCATGCTCCAGAGACAGCCTGCGGCGCATTTGCCTTTGCCATCGCCGCGTCAAGGAGCGGGGACCTAAAGTAGAGCTTATCAGAGAATATAGCCTCCAGCTCGGGCTTGACGGTCAAGGCGCGGTACGCCTCCGGCAGCTTTCCGCCAAGCCCCTCGAGGAGCTCCGCCAGATCGCCGAGGTCGGCGCTCACGCTCATGCTCATACCCTCTCCACCCATCAGCACGGACGCCTTGCCGGAATACGGATAGCTGCGGTCGCCCTTGATGGAGTCGATGACCTTGACCGTGCCGGAGAGGGTCACATCCTCCTTATAATTCTTGGAGGCGTCAAAGCGCTTCGCATTTCCGGCCAGATAGCCGTTGAGAATGGTGAGACGGCTGTCCACCTTCTCCGCGAAGGTCTCCTCGTCGAGCAGGAACACCATGCGGTAGCCGTTGTCCCAGAACACGTCGTAGCCGAGCACCTGCGAGAAGAAGCGCACCGGCACCATCGTGCGGTTGGAAGGCGTCACATAGGAGTGGACGTCCATCTTCACCGTCGAGCCGTCGGCGCGCGTGATGACGTCGCTGCCGACAACATGGGTAAAGCTCGCCTTCTCACCCGTTACGATAGCGGTCTTGGTGGCCTGGTCAAATTCGATCCTTGCGCCCATGGCCTCCAGCGCGGCGCGCAGCGGCACCATCGTGCGCCCGTTCTTCACCTCGGGCACCGCGTCGGTGAAAGCAATGCATCGGTCGCCCAGCAGCACATTGACCTGCCCGGCCACGCCGCCGAGCGCCTTGATGTTCTGCTCGCGCTGTTCCTTTGAAACCGTCGCGGCAGCCTTCGGATCGGCGCTGACGAGAATATAGGTCGGACCGTCGGCTCCGCCGATGATGCCAATATCCTCGCCCGCCGCGCTTGCGGGGACGGCCAGCGCCAGCGCCAACATCAGCGCCAGCAGAAGAGCGATCAGTTTTTTCATTTTTCCATTCTCCTTCCCTGTGTGGGTCCATTGGGTATCCTGTTCCTTCAGCGTACCATAAACGCCGCTCTTTTGCAAGGGCTTTGCCCCGTTTTCCGCCCTCCTACGAAATGTCCGCCAGTTCCAGATACTTGTAGCCGTTCTCTGCGATATGGTCCTTGCGGCCCTGCAGATTGTCGCCGAGGAGCAGATCGAATACCTGCGCGGTCGCCTCCGCGTCCTCGGGCATGACCTTGATGAGACGGCGCGTTTCGGGGTTCATGGTCGTCAGCCACATCATCTCCGGGTCGTTCTCGCCGAGGCCCTTGGAGCGGTCGACCTTATAGCGCTTGCCCTCAAGCGTTTTTACGATGTCGTTCTTCTCCTTGTCGGAGTAGGCGAACCACGTCTTGTCGCCGCAGTTGATCTCAAAGAGCGGCGTTTCCGCGATGTAGACGTAGCCCTCGCGGATGAGCGTGGGGCAGAGACGGTAGATCATCGTCAGGATCAGCGTGCGGATCTGGAAGCCGTCCACGTCCGCATCGGTGCAGATGACGACCTTGCTCCAGCGTAGATTGTTGAGGTCGAAGGCGTTGAGCTCCTTGACCGCCTTGCCCTGCACCTCCACGCCGCAGCCGAGCACCTTCAGAAGATCGGTGATGATCTCGC
>URKW01000063.1 GCA_900548615.1 uncultured Eubacteriales bacterium
CTTTTGCCTACTTTTGTCACTGTTGACAAAAGTAGGTCGCGCCGGAGCGCGAAATCCCCCCCACAGGCCGTCGCGACGGCCTGTTCCTTTATTATCGCACAAAAATGCGACAATACCGAACAAATCGTATTGCGCGAAAAAGAATAACGGTGTAAAATAAAAGACTGAACCACTATGCAAAAAGGAGGGACGCCCATGAGACAGACCATGCCCCGCACCGCAGCCGACCGCCGCGCCGCGCTGTGGATCGCCGTTCTGGCGGCGGCGCTGCTGGCGCTGTTTCTGGCGTCCTTTGTGCTGGGCCGGTACGATGTGCCCATCGGGCAGGTGGTGCGCATCCTGCTGTCCAGAGTCATTCCCCTGACCCAGACATGGACAGGCAGCATGGAGATCGCCGTGCTGAACGTGCGGCTGCCCCGCATTCTGCTGGCCTGTCTGGTGGGCTGCTCGTTGTCCGCCGCCGGAACGGCCTATCAGTCGGTGTTCCGCAATCCCATGGCCGCGCCGGACATTCTGGGCGCGTCGTCAGGCGCCTGCTTCGGCGCGGCGCTGGCGATCCTGCTGGGCTTCCAGCGTCTCGGCGTCACGGCGGCGGCCTTTGCCGCCAGCCTTGCCACGGTGGCGCTGGTGTACGTGCTGGCCCGGGGCATCCGGGGCAATCAGGTGGTGAATCTGCTGCTGGCGGGCATCATGATCTCGTCCCTGTTCTCCGCCGGAACCTCCTATATCAAGCTGGTGGCCGACCCCACCAACCAGCTGCCCGCCATCACCTATTGGCTCATGGGCAGTCTCAGCGGCACGCGGATGAAGGACGTGACCTTCGCCCTGCTGCCTATGGCGCTGGGTGCGGTGCCGCTTCTGCTGCTGCGTTGGCGCGTCAATCTGCTGACCCTCAGCGAGGAGGAGGCCCGCTCCATGGGCGTCAACACCACAGCGCTGCGGCTGGTGGTGATCCTGTGCGCCACGGTGCTGACCGCCGCCAGCGTCTCCGTCAGCGGCATGATCGGCTGGGTGGGCCTTGTGATCCCCCATCTCAGCCGCAAGCTGGTGGGCAGCGACTGCTGCCGTCTTCTTCCGGCGGCCATGCTGCTGGGCGCGATCTTTTTGCTGCTGGTGGACAACGTGTCCCGCAACCTGCTGGCGGTGGAGATCCCCATCGGCATCCTGACGGCCTTTATCGGCGCGCCCTTCTTCATCTATCTCATGACCAGAAAGGAGCATGTGCTGTGAGCCTTTCTGTGGAAAACCTGTCCTTCGCCTATGGCGCTGTCCCGGTGCTGCGCGATGTGTCCTTCACGGCGGAAGGGGGGGAGCTGGTGTCCGTCCTGGGCCCCAACGGCGTGGGAAAAACCACCCTTTTCCGGTGCATTTTAGGTACATTAACGCCCCAAATGGGGCACATAAAAATGGACGGTCAGGATCTCGCGACCTTGCCGCCCCGTGAGCGGG
Organism: uncultured Eubacteriales bacterium; assembly: GCA_900548615.1. Lineage (GTDB taxonomy): Bacteria > Bacillota > Clostridia > Oscillospirales > Oscillospiraceae > Vescimonas. The sequence goes on from URKW01000063.1 coordinate 1,450, forward strand.
CCAGACGCATCGCCTACATCCCCCAGATCCACCCGCCCACCTTCGGCTACACGGTGCTGGACACGGTGCTGATGGGCGCGGCCCGTCAGCTGAACGCCTTCCAGCAGCCGGGCGCGGCCCAGATACGGCAGGCGGACGAGGCGCTGGAGCAGGTGGGCGCGGCCCATCTGCGGGAGCGGAACTTCGCCCATCTCTCCGGCGGCGAGCAGCAGCTGGTGCTGATCGCCCGTGCGCTGGCGCAGAAGGCGGAGGTGCTGATGATGGACGAGCCCACCTCGGCGCTGGACTACGGCAACCAGCTGCGGATATTGCAGATGGTGCGCCGTCTGGCGGCACAGGGCTATACCGTGATCCTCAGCACCCACAACCCCCAGCACGCCCTGACCTTCGCCACCACTCTGCTGGCGCTGCACGGCGGAACCGCCGCCGCGTGGGGCCGCCCGGCCCAGGTACTGACGCCGGAGCTGATGGAAACGCTGTACGGCGTCCGGGCGGAATTTCTGCAAACGGCGTCCGGCCCCGTGCTGGCGCCCTGTGTGGAGGATTGGTAATGTTTCAATGGAATGCGGAAAAGGTTCGCTTTATGGAGGACGCCGCCGCGTGGGGCGATTTCCACGCCCGGTTGGCGGCGGAGCTGGCCCCCTACCTGCCCCGGGACGGCAATGTGTGCGATGCGGGCTGCGGCACGGGGCATCTGGCGCTGGCGCTGTCGCCCTATGTGAAGCGGGTGACGGCGGTGGACGTCAGCGCTCAGGCGCTGGCGCTTCTGACGGAGAACTGCCGGAAGCGGGGGGCTGCCAACATCGACATTCGCTGCGGTGATATTGCCCGGCTGCCGCCGGAGCAGCCCTATGACGCCATGGTGTTCTGCTTCTTCGGCCATATCGAGGAGATCTTAGCCATTTCGACGGCTCAGTGCCGGGGCACGGTGCTGGCCGTCATGCGCAACGACGGCTGCCACCGGTTTTCCGCCGCTCAGGGCGCCGTCCGCCACGGCGGCTATCCCCGTGGCGCGGCGGAGCTGACGGCACGGGGCATTCCCTTCCACGCGGTGGAGCGGGAGCTGCCCATGGGCCAGCCCTTCCGCACCATAGACGACGCCCGGCGGTTTTTTCAGCTATATCGCCGCCCGGACGATACCACCCCCGTCACTGACGACTTCCTGCGCCAGCGGCTGACGGCTACGGGACGGGAGGATTTCCCTCTCTATCTGCCCCAGAACCGCCGCTTCGGCCTGCTGCGCTGGGAGACATGTGAGATACCAAACCAGCGATAAGGAGACGACTGATGAAAAAGACCCAAAGACTGCTGGCCCTGCTGCTGGCGCTGCTGATGACCCTGAGTCTGGCCGCCTGCGGCGGACAGGCCAACACCCCGGCGGAGGACGACAACGCCGCCGATACTCCCGCCGAGACCCGTGTGTTCACCGATTCCACCGGCCGCGAGGTCACTGTGCCCGCCCAGATCGACAAGGTGGCCGTGTCCGGCCCGCTGGCTCAGATCGTACTGTTCGCCCTGTGCCCCGATAAGCTGGTGGGCGTGGCCAATGAGTGGGACGAGAGTGCCCAGCAGTATCTGGACGAGAAGTACTATAATCTGCCCCTGCTGGGCCAGCTGTACGGCGGCAAGGGCGAGCTGAATCTGGAGACGCTGCTCTCCAGCGGCGCGCAGGTGGTCATCGACGTGGGCGAGGCCAAGAGCACCATCGTGGAGGACATGAACGATCTTCAGGAGCAGACCGGCATCCCCTTCCTCCACATCGACGCCAAGCTGGTCTCTATGGACGAGACCTATACCATGCTGGGCGATCTGCTGGGCATGACCGACGAGGCCAGGACGCTGGCCGACTACTGCCGCAGCACCTATGATAAGGCAACCGCCATCGCTGACGGCGCGGAGAAGGCGAACCTGCTGTACATCACCGGTGACACGGGCCTGAACGTCATTGCCCGGGGTTCCTATCACGCCGAGGTCATCGACCTCTTGAGCAACAATCTGGCCGTGGTGGACGAGCCCTCCAGCAAGGGCACCGGCAACGAGGTGGACATGGAGCAGATCCTCAACTGGAACCCCGATGTGATCCTGTTCGCGCCCGGCAGCATCTACGCCACCGTGGGCGAGGACGCCGCGTGGCAGAGTATCACCGCCATCCGGAACGGCGCGTATTACGAGGTTCCCATGGGCCCCTATAACTGGATGGGCTTCCCTCCCTCCGTGCAGCGGCTGCTGGGCATGCTGTGGATGGCCAAGGCGCTGTATCCCGACGCCGCCGACTATGACCTGTACACCGAAGTGGCCAACTACTTCCAGCTGTTCTATCACTGCGACCTGACCCGGGAGCAGTACGACGCGCTGGTGGCGAATTCTTTAGGAAAATAAAGGAGGATTCCGTGCCTCCGGGCACGGGTCACTTTTGGCCACTGTCCCAAAAGTGACCAAAAGGACAGCTTGAAACCCAGGTTTCAAGACTTCCTGCACGCTATACCCGGCTTTTAATTTGATTTCGTTTACCGCGCGTTCACAGGATACGGATATTAACGCCTTGTGTGACGTATCGACTTCCTTTTTGCACCGCTGCCGCTGATTATTGCGACGGTAGAACTATGTTTGTTGTTCGCTATGAGTATTAGCGGCAGCGGCGTAGGGGCCGAAAGAGGCATCGGCCCCTACAGCCAATCACTAAAAACGCTATATGGGCCGATGCAGGATTGATCCGTCCCCTCATACCCCACCCCCGAAAGGAGCCCCCCATGAACAACATTTTCACCACCCTGCTCTATCAAATGGAAAAGCACCATGATACGGTGCTGTGCACCATCATTGCCGACAACGGCTCCACTCCCCGCGGGAGAGGCGCCCAGATGCTGGTGGGTCAGTCGGGCCTGCTGTGCGGCACCATCGGCGGCGGCGCGGTAGAGGGTCAGACCATTGAACTGGGCAAAAAGCTTTTGCAGGAGCGCCGCAGCGCCGTCCACGAGTACCGGCTCCACCGGAACAAGGTGGAGGATATCGGCATGGTCTGCGGCGGCGATGTGACGGTGCACCTGCAATTCATCGCCGCCGACGACCCCGTGTGGAAAACGCTGGCGGGCGACGTGCTGCGCCGCGTAGCACTGCGGCAGCCGGGCTGGCTGACGCTGGCGCTGGACGGCGGTGCGCCTGCGGTGCAGGACACGGCGGAATGCGACGACGCTCACTTTACCCACCCGCTGCCCATCGGCGAGCGGGCCATCCTGTTCGGCGCGGGCCATTGCTCCGTGGCGCTGTGCCCGCTGCTGACCACCGTGGGCTTCCGCGTCACGGTGGTGGACAACCGCCCGGAGCTGGCCACCAGGGCGCGCTTCCCCGCCGCCGACGCGGTGCTGTGCTGCGATCTGGCCCACGTCAGCGACGCCGTGACCATCGGCGATGACGATTACGTGGTCATCATGACCAACGGCCACCGCCACGACTTCGTGGTGGAGGAGCAGGTGCTGCGGGGCCAGTACGCCTACATCGGCGTCATCGGTTCCCGCACCAAGACCGCCAGCGTCAATGCGCTGCTGCGGCAGGCCGGTATCAGCGAGGAGGCCATCGCCGCCGTCCACACCCCCATCGGCACCGCCATCAAGGCGGTGACGCCGGAGGAGATCGCCGTGTCCATCGCCGGTGAGATGATCTGTGTGCGGGCCACCCGCCGGGAGGACGCCGGAATAAAACTCCACGGCTGCCCCATGCACTGAGGGCGCGGACATGACGAAGCATCTGTTTTTGACCGGGCGCAAGGGGGTGGGCAAGTCCACCCTGATCCGTGGCCTGCTGGCGGCGGAGAGCGGCCCGCTGGGCGGCTTTTTCACCGTGAAGCATCAGGGCGGCATTTATTTGCTGCCTGCCGCCGGTGAGCAGGCATTCACCCCGGAGAACCTCCTGTTTTACTGCGGCCACGGCGGCGATCCCCGCCGTTTTGATGATTTGGGCTGCGCCGCGCTGGCCGATACCGCCGGGTGCGGCCTGCTGATGATGGACGAGCTGGGCTCTCATGAGGCCGAGGCTGTCCGGTTTCAGGCGGCGGTGTTCCGCGCGCTGGAGGGGGATATCCCCATCCTCGGCGTTTTGCAGCAGGCGGAAAGTGAATTCCTTGACCGCATCGCCCGGCACCCGCAGGTCACGGTGCTGACCGTTACCGAGGAAAACCGCGACGCCCTGCTGCCGGAGCTGCTCCGCTGGTGGAAGAATAAGTAAAAAGAGGAAAAAAGAGAGCCGCAAGGCTCTCTTTTATCGGGCGGTGGACGCAGTGGGTACGATAAACCGTTGCAGGGGCCGACGACTCTGCCCGCCCTGACACCCCGCACGATACATGCTTATTTCTCTTTTTTACTGATCGCCTCCATGGCCAATTCGCCTGCCAGACGGAAAAGTGCGTCCTCAATGGTTTTTTCGGGCGTTTTTCCCACATTGTTCCCAATCTTCCGGTAAAAATCATACAGAAAATCATCAATGGTGATCGTCAGCTGCTTCATCTGCGTTCCCTCCTTGCTGGTCTGCTCAGTATATCACAGTTCTACCAGATAGTACAGCTACATGGACTAATTTTTTGCAAAAACTCCATATAATGACCGTACAGCGACAGGGACGGTGATGGAGTATGAAGCTGAATGAAGCGGTCAGCCGGCGGCTGACAGAGCTGCTGGCGGAGAAGAATATGACGCAGTATCAGATGTTCCTGAAAAGCGGCGTGCCCAAGTCTACCATCGGCAATGTGGTCAACTGCGCCTACGATTCGGTCAAGCTGCGGGTGCTGCATGAGCTGTGTCAGGGACTGTCCATCGACCTGAATGAATTTTTTGATTCGCCCCTGTTCCGGGAGGAGAATCTGGAACCGTGAATAGAAAAAAAGACCGCCGGGGCGGTCTTTTTTTGTTGGGCGGTGGACGCAGTGGGTACGATAAACCGTTGTAGGGGCGGGATCGGCACTAAAAACATGCCGGTGGCATGTTTTTAGTGTCGATCGCGGCGGCTATATCCTGTTGCGGTGCCCAAAATTTCGCTGCGGCATTTGAGCCACCGAAATTTTGACCGCTGCCACTCGTTCGCCGTGCTTCATCTGTCACTGGCAGCGCACGGCTCTCTCCCCGCCGCAGCATCCATCTTGGTTTTGAAGGCACTATCTTACATCGAAAGGGAGGGGCAGAGCCCCTCCCCTACGGAGTTTTGCTTTTATTCCGCTTCATTCTCCGCCAGATACCGGGCCACGAAGATGCCGCTGGCGCTGGCGTGGGACAGGGAGTGGGTGACGCCGCTGCCGTCGCCGATGACGAACAGACCCTTGTGTGGCGTTTCCAGATGCTCGTCCAGCGCCACCTCCATGTTGTAGAACTTCACCTCCACGCCGTACAGCAGCGTGTCGTCGCTGGCGGTGCCGGGGGCGATCTTGTCCAGGGCGTAGATCATCTCGATGATGCCGTCCAGAATGCGCTTGGGCATCACCAGGCTCAAATCGCCGGGGGTGGCCGCCAGAGTGGGGGTCATGAAGCCCTTTTCGATCCGCTTGGGGGTGGAGCGCTGGCCCCGGATCAGGTCGCCGAACCGCTGGACGATGACGCCGCCGCCCAGCATATTGCTGAGCCGTGCAATGCTCTCGCCATAGCCGTTGCTGTCCCGGAACGGCTCGGTAAAGTGCTTGGACACCAGCAGGGCGAAGTTGGTGTTCTCCGTGTGCAGGGCCGGATCCTCATAGCTGTGGCCGTTGACGGTGACGATGCCGTTGGTGTTTTCATTGACCACCGCGCCCTTGGGGTTCATGCAGAAGGTGCGCACCTTGTCCTGATACTTCTCGGTTTTGTAGACGATCTTGCTCTCGTACAGCTCGTCGGTGATAGGAGCAAACACCTCGGCGGGCAGCTCCACCCGGACGCCGATATCCACGCGGTTGGACTTGGTGGGGATGTTCAGATCCTGACACACCGTCTCCATCCACTTGCTGCCGCTGCGGCCCACGGAGATGATGCACTTGCGGCCCCGGAAAGCGCCCTTGTCGGTCTCGGCCTCGTACAGACCGTCATCGGTGATGGTCAGCGCCTTCACCGGAGACAGGAAGTGGAATTCCACCTTGTCCTTCAGCTGGGCGTAGAGGTTTTCCAGCACCTTATAGTTGATGTCCGTGCCCAGATGGCGGACGGAAGCGTCCAGCAGGTGCAGGTTGTTCTGCAAACACAGCCGCTTGAAGCCGCTGTCGGCGGTGGAGTACAGCCTGGTGCCGGCACCGCCGTTTGCCATGTTGATGTCGTCCACATAACGCATCAGATCCATGGCCTGCTGCTTGCCGATATACTCGTACAGCGTGCCGCCGAAGGCGTTGGTGAGATTATACTTGCCGTCGGAGAACGCGCCGGCGCCGCCGAAGCCGTTCATGATAGCACAGGTCTTGCAGTGGATGCAGGACTTCACCTTCACGCCGTCGATGGGGCAATGGCGCTTTTCCAGCGGATTGCCCGCCTCCAGCACGGCCACCTTCCACTCCGGCTTGCGCTGCACCAGCTCATAGGCGGAGAAAATGCCGCCGGGGCCTGCGCCGATGATGATCACGTCGTATTGGTTCATGAGAAAAGCCTCCTCTCGTCACTCGCGCCGCCGTTAGCGGCAGATATAGCAGTACCAGCCCTCGCTGGTGCAGGATTCCACAATGCTCCATCCGGCGGCCACCAGCGCGGCGGCCACCTCGTCGGCCCGGTCGTCGATGATGCCGGAGGTCAGGAACCAGCCGTCCTCCTTCAGGAAGTGCCGCACCTGCGGCGCCAGCGAAATGATCACGTCCGCCACGATGTTGGCCACCACCACATCATAGCCTGTACCGATGGCATCGCGCAGCGGGCCTTCTTTCGTGGCGTCGCCCTGCCGCACCGTCAGGCGGTCTTTGCCGATGCCGTTCAGCGCGGCGTTTTCATAGGCCACGTCGACGCACTTCTCGTCAATGTCGCAGGCAAAGGCGCTTTTTGCGCCCAGCCGCAATGCGGCGATGGACAAAATGCCGCTGCCGCAGCCCAAGTCCAGCACCCGTTCGCCGCCGTGGATGCGGCTCTCCAGCGCCGTCAGGCACAACCGGGTGGTGGCGTGGCTGCCGGTGCCGAAGGTCAGCCCCGGATTCAGCGTCAGCGTCACGCGGCCCTTGGGGTCGGCCTGCTCCCACGCGGGGATCACCAGCAGCCGTTCACCGATCTCCATGGGCTTATAGAACTGCTTCCAGTTGTTCTCCCAGTCCTCGTCCTTCACGTTCTCCATGGTCAGCAGCAGCGGCGCGTACTCGGGGTGCTTCTGCTTCATGGCGTGCATGGCCATGCGGATGGCGGCGATGGCGCCGTACCCCGCCGGGGAGCTCTCCACATAGAACGTCACCCGGCAGAGGTTTTCCTTCTCCTTCACCAGCTCCTCGTCCACATAGTCCCAATAGGCCTGATTGTGGGCCATAAAATCCTGAAAATCCCGCTGATCGTCGATGATCACGCCGGTGACGCCCTGTTCTTCCAGCATTTCCGTCACTGGGTCGATCCCGGCGGGAGAGGTGTCGATCTTCAATTCCAGCCAGTCCATAGCTCTCCTCACTTTCCCACGCAGAACCGGGAAAAAATGGTGTCCACCAGATCCTCCCGGATGTGTTTTCCGTTCAATTCGCCCAGTGCCTCCAGCGCACCCTCCGCGTCCGTCAGCACCACGTCCGGCGTCATGCCGAATTGCAGCGAGGCGTGGGCGTTCTTCACGCAGCTCAGCGCCCGGCGCACCGCGTCCGCCTGCCGGGCGTTGGTCAGCAGCTCGCCCTGAGGCTCCGCCCCGGTGGGGTACAGCGCCCCGATGGCCTCGCACAGCGCCGCCATGCCTGCGCCGGTCTTGGCGGACACGGCCAGCACGCTGCCGAACCGCTTTTCCAGCGCCGCCTTGTCCAGCACACAGGGCAGGTCGCTCTTGTTCACCACCACCAGCCGGTGGGGCGCGCTTTCCGCCACGGCCATGGCCTCCTCGTCCTGCTGCTCCAGCGGCACGGAGCCGTCCAGCAGCAGCAGCGCCAGGGATGCCCGCTGTGCCGCCTTGCGGCTGCGCTCCACGCCCAGCCGCTCCACGGCATCGCCCGTCTCCCGGATGCCCGCCGTGTCGGTGAGCCGCAGCAGCACATGACCCAGCAGCAGCGATTCCTCCACCGTGTCACGGGTGGTGCCCGCCACGTCGGTGACGATGGCCCGGTCATAGCCCACCAGCGCGTTCAGCAGCGACGATTTGCCCACGTTGGGCTTTCCCAGCAGCACCGTGGGCACGCCGTTTTTCAGCACCTGTCCGCGGGAATAGGTGTCCAGCAGCGCCGCCAGAGAAGCCTCGCTCCGTCCCAGCGCGTCCAGCAGCTGCGTCCGGTTCAGATCCTCGATATCCTCGTCGGGGTAGTCCACGATGGCGTAAAACCGGCTGGTCACGTCCATCAGCGTGTCGTACACCGCCTGCACGGTGCGGCTCAGCGCGCCGTCCAGCTGTCCGGCGGCGTTGCGGGCGGCCTGCGCCGTCTCCGCGTCGATCACGTCCACCACGGCCTCCGCCTGCATCAGATCCATCCGGCCGTTGAGAAAGGCCCGCTGGGTGAACTCGCCGCCCTTTGCCTGCCGGGCTCCGTGGTTCAGCAGCAGCTTCAGCCCCTCCGTCAGCACCACGGGGGAGCCGTGGCAGTGGAGCTCGGCGCAGTCCTCGCCGGTGTAGCTGTCGGGGCCGGGGAACAGCACGCATAGGGCGCTGTCCAGCACCCGTCCCTCGCCGTCCAGCACCCGGCCCAGCACCATGGTGCGGGGTGTCTGCTGAGACATGGGCCTGCCGTTCAGGGGGAAAAATACAGCGTCCAGCACGGCCTTCGTGTCCGGGCCGCTGAGCCGCAGAATGCCGATGGCGCTGGGCGACAGCGCCGTGGCGATGGCGGCAATGGTATCTGACATGGAGACGACCTCCCTTTGCGCATAATCTTACAAATAGCAGTATAGCACAAGCCGAGACAAAAGAAAAGCAGAGGTTTCAAGTAGTAGGTATAAGGAAAAGCGAACCGTTGCGGTTCGCTTCACGCTGTTGCAAGAGATATCATTCCGAACCGGTGACCGAAGTCACTGGCGTGGGGAGCGATCCGAGCGCTGCCTGTGGCAGGTGAAGCGAGGTGAGCGAGTGGCAGCGGTCAAAATTTCGGCGGCTTAAATGCCGCTGCGAAATTTTGGGCACCGCAACAGGAAATCCGTTTTTGGCCCCCTTGTGTAAAGGGGGCTGTCACCGCAGGTGACTGGGGGATTGTTGCGCCATCGGACAATCCCTCCGGCGCTTCGCGCCACCTCCCTTTACACAAGGGAGGCTTTGGAAACGGATTGTCACGTCGGGCTTATGCCCTCCTCGCAATGACAGGTTTTTATTCTTCTTCCGTCTCCACGTAAATATCCTCGCAGTCCTGCAAAGCCGCCGCCAGCATGGCTTTTGTCAGGAACACCTGCTGCTCCGCGTTTCGCCGGGAATCCAGAATATCCAGCGCCCGTTCTACCTCGTCCGCCAGACGCAGATACATGCTTCGATAATCGGCCACGTTCGTCACCTCCTTATTTGATAACATAAATGCTATCAAATAAGGAGATAATAACACATATGCTATAAGCTGTCAACAAAAGGGGGCTTATCGCATGATACAGCGGATGATCGATGTTCGGATTGACCACGACGAGAGCCAGCGGGAATTAGCGGCGGCCATTGGCTACCATCAGGTGCAGATCGCCCGTTACGAGACGGGCCAGAATACGCCGCCCATCGCCTATCTGGTGAAATTCTGCCAGCATTACCACGTCAGCGCCGACTACATTCTGGGGCTGCCCCGTGACGGCCAGTGGCCGAGGGAGTGAGGGGGGAGACACCCGTGCTTTATCCCAACATCCGCGCGCTGCGGGAGGATCGTGACCTGAAGCAGCGGCAGCTGGCGGAGCTGCTGCATGTTTCGCAGAATACCTATTCTCAGTATGAAACGGGCGTTATTGCCCTGACAGCGGAGCATCTGGTGACGCTGGCGGATTTCTATCACGTCAGCGTGGATTATCTGCTGGGCCGCACCGCAAAACCCGAAATGAATGAATAGTGCTTCCCAAAAGGGCTATGCCCTTTTGGGGCAAAAGTTAAAGAAAACCCCGGACGACTGTCCGGGGTTTTCTTTACAGGGATGCAGGAACAAAGAGAGAAAATAAGAAAGAAAAGTAGAGAGAAAACAAAAATAAGTTGGCAGAACTTACTTATTTGCAACAAGTCAATGAAGCGGAGGGTCGCTTCCCTTGTTGTGCTATAACCATATCACAGAATTTCGTTCTTGTAAAACGGATAAAAACCCCATATAATATAAGCGAGATTTATATTTTGAGGGGAGGCCCCGCCATGAACAACACGGATATGGAGACCTTCTGGGCGGTGCTGGAGCACGGCACGCTGACCGCCGCCGCGGAAGCGCTGTTCATCACCCAGCCCACGCTGACCAACCGCATCCAGTCGCTGGAGGCGGAGGTGGGCGTGCAGCTTTTCCACCGGGGCAAGGGCATCCGCCACATCGAGCTGACCGAGGCGGGGCAGCGGTTCCTG
>URKW01000064.1 GCA_900548615.1 uncultured Eubacteriales bacterium
GATGGCAAGGCCCGCCAGGGGGTGCGGGGGGCCCACCCCCCTGCCCCTGCGGCTGTGGAAGCCGAAAACCAAACCCGTCCCCAGCGCCGCCGGCACGGCGGCAGAACATATTGCTGACAATGAGGAGGAACCGACTATGAAAAAGACCGTTACCATCGAGGGCATGATGTGCGCCCACTGCGTGGCTCATGTGGAAAAGGCCCTGACCGCCCTGCCCGGCGTGAAGGCCACCGTTGACCTGACCTCCGGCACCGCCGTGGTGGAGGGCGATGTGACCGACGAGGCCATCCGCGCCGCCGTCACCGACGCGGGCTATACCGTAAAGGGCATCCAGTAAGCTCCCGCCATAAAGAAAAAACCTGTCTTAGGCCGCTTGGCCTAAGACAGGTTTTTTTATTGATTAGTGGTGGCTGACCCGTTCCCATTCCTCGCTGTCCTCGTGCAGCAGGGACAAGTCCTTGATATATGCTGTTTCCAGCGGATTGCTCAGCGGTGCGGCGGCCTTGTACTTCTCCAGCCACGCCTTGGATTTCTCCGGCGGCCGAACGGTGCCGGCGCCTGCGATGCAGCCGCCGGGACAGGCCATGCCCTCCAGCAGATAGCCGTCGTACTTTCCGGTGCGGGCCAACCGCAGCATCTGGCGGCACTCCCGCAGGCCCTCGGCATACACGGTTTTGACCTCCATATTCGGGCGCTCACGGTGGATCACGTCCTCCACCGCCTTGGCCACGCCGCCGCTGGCGGCAAAGCCCACGCCGGGGGCGCTGGCTTCAAAGTGGGAGGGGACGTCGGGAATCTGGTCGAAATCGATATTCTTGGCCTCGAACATGCCCCGCAGCTCCTCGAAGGTCAGCACGAAGTCCACCTCGCTGCGGACGCTGCGGCGGCTGGCCTCCAACTTTTTGGCGGCGCAGGGGCCGATGAACGCCACGCGGCAGTTGGGGTCTTTCCGCTTCATCAGGCGGGCGGTCAGCACCATGGGCGTCATGGTCATGGAGATATACGGCGCCATGCCGGGGAACTCCTTTTTCGCCATCATGGCCCAGGCGGGGCAGCAGGAGGTAGCCATAAAGGGCTGCTTCTCCGGCACGTTCTCCATGAATTCCTCCGCTTCCTCGATGGCGCACAGGTCGGCACCGATGGCGACCTCCTCCAGCGCGGCGAAGCCCAGCTGCTTCATGGCTTCCTTGATCTGGCCCGCCGTTACCTTGTCGCCGAACTGGCCCCAGAAGGCCGGCGCGATGATGGCCACCACCTTCTGCCCCTGATTAATGGCGTGGATCAGCTGGAAGAGCTGGCCCTTGTCCACGATGGCGCCGAAGGGGCAGTTCACCAGACACATGCCGCAGCTGACGCACTTATCCTGATCGATCTGGGCGCGGCCCAGCTCGTCGCTGGTGATGGCGTTCATGCCGCAGGCCTCGGTACAGGGACGCTCGAACTTAATGATGGCCTGATAGGAGCAGCTCTGCTTGCAGCGGCCGCACTTGATGCACTTCTCCTGATCGATGACGGCCTTGCCCTTGACGAAGGAAATGGCGTTCTTGGGGCAGGCGTGGTAGCAGTGGTGGGCAAGGCAGCCCTGACACATGTTGGACACCTCGTAGTGGGTGGGGGGACAGGCGTTGCAGGCGTACTTGATGATGTTGATGAGGGGAGGATCGTAATATTTCTCGGCGATGGCGCTTTCCTCCACGCCGTCGCTGAGCAGATTGTGCTCAGACACCGACCGCAGCGGCAGCCCCATGGCAAGGCGGATGCGCTCGCCCACGATGGCGCGCTCCAGAAAGATGGATTCGCGCACGGTGGCCTTTTCGCCGGGCATAATCTCATAGGGCAGCTTCTCCATGCGGGAGTAATCCTCGTCATATGCCATTTTGGCCACTTCCGCGAACACACGCTTGCGGGTGTCGGCGATGCTGCAGGTAATGTTTCTCATATTGCTTCCTTTCTATGCAGGTAATCTATCCAAATATTATATTATACTGACCCGCCGGGGGCTTGTCAACCCCCGCCATACCGTAGTTTTCACCGTTTTAGCGGTGTGTAAACGTTGGAAGATATTTCCTGCTGATGGCCGGTCATACAGCAGGAAAACGGATTGCCGCGCCATTGTGAGCACTGGCTCACAATGACAGACCTTTTCGTCAGTCTGGGCAAAAAAAGAACACCCCGATGGGGTGTTCTTTTTTTGATTCAAATCAGTGTGTCAGCGGGAAGCTGAAGCTTAGAAGCGCTCCTTCTTCTTGCCGATCACCAGCGCGCCGCCGGTCACAGACAGGACGGACAGGCCAACGTACATGGCGATACCAGCGTCGAAGGTCTTGCCGGACTCCACCTTCTTGCCATCGTTCTTGGTGGTGTCGGTGGTCGTGCTGCCGCCACCGCCGGGGCTGACAGTCTTGTAGGTGAAGGTGTTGGTGAAGGTAATGGTGCTCTCATTCTTACCATCGACCTTAACGGTGAACGTACCGTCCGCGGTATTGATGTCAAAGGTCATGGTGTGAGACTTGGCATCAGCGGCCCAAGTGTTTTCCTTGGCAGAGATGGTCTGGGTAAAGGTGATGCCGTTCTTCAGATACTCAGCCAGAGCGGCGTAAGCAGCCTCGGGAGTCTCGGAATAATCAGCCAGACCCCAGCCATAAGCGCCGTTCTTATAGATCGTCTCAGTGACCTTGTAACCAGCCTCAGTCTTTGCAGCCTTAACGATGTCATCAGTGACCGGATCAATGGTGAACTTCAGTGTCTCCTTGGAATCGGAAGCCTTGACGCCAAACGTAACAGCCTTGCTGAAGTCCTTCTTGCTGTTGTCGGACTGCTTGGCGACCACATTCAGGGTGTTATCAGGCATCTCCAGCATAGCAGTGTACACCTTCTTATCGCAGGTCTTGCAGGTGGCGGAATACAGTGCCAGCTTGCTGCCGGCAACGCCAGCAGTTTCGAGAGTCTTTTCTCCAATGTCGTGGCCCAGAGCGGCGACCTTGACGGGAGCCTTGATCTCCTTCTTGCCATCCTTGTCAGCGAACATCTTCTTGCAGACGGAGCAGGTCCAGTAAGCTTCCGTACCGTCCTCGGTGCAGGTTGCGGGAACCGCCTTGGTTTCGGTCAGCTTGTGGGCAGCCAGAGGCAGATACACGATCTGAGCGGCCTTGCCGTCCTTATCCACAACAGCGTCGCACACGCTGCACTTGTAGTAGGCTTCCCAGCCCTTTTCCATGCAGGTAGACTCCTGTGCGGGAACCGCAACGGGGGTGTGCTTGTGGGCAGGCACCTTCACAGTCACCTTGCAGGTGTCTTTCTTGCCGTTAGCGGCGGTAGCGGTGATCGTAGCAGTACCCTCGCCCACAGCAGCAACAGTGCCGTCCACGACAGTGGCAACCTTATCGTTGCTGGACGTCCAAGTCACGGTCTTGTCGGTGGCGTTGTCAGGCGTGACAGTCGCGGTCAGCGTGCGGGTCTGGCCCACTTCCAAATTCATGGTCGTGGAAGAAAGGGTAATGGAAGTGACGTTAACCGTCTTAGCAGCAGTAGTAACAGACACAGGCGAACCCGTTGTTACATCACGCGTAGCATTCAGCTTGCCATATACGCCTTCATTGCTCAAGGTAAATGTCGCAGTTCCAGCAGTAACAGTGTCCTTTGCCTTAAAAGTCAAAGTATAAATCGTCCCCGCCTTGATGTCAAAAAGGCCATTTGTGAAGTCTGCTGCAGTCACCTTATAATAAGCGCCTTTCGCATCAGAGAAGCTCTTAGAGGAATGCGCCACTTTCGCCGCTCCACAACACTTGCCAGCTTCGCCGCTGGTCAGTTCAAACACTTCAGCATTGTAATAAATCCAGAACTCAAAAGATTCAACATCTTTCATAGCCTTATCGACCTTGAGCTCAAGACTCAGGCTGTCACCAGCTTCAACTGTTGCGGTTTTCGCATTCAGCGAAAACGTAGCTTCACTGGCTGCAAATGCAGGCACAGCCAAGCTCATTGCCAACACCAGTGTCAAAAATAATGATACTACTTTTTTCATTGGATCCTCCTATAAAATTAATCTAAGCTATCAATGTCGCCCATAACATAGTTATAAACTTTCATGACGTCATTCATTTTGATTTTACCGTCATTTGTTACATCTGCGGCCATAAATTGGTCATTGCTAAACTCAACGTTGCCCATAAGATAATTGTATATGGCCATAACATCATTCATTTTAATCTTACCATCGCCATTCACGTCGCCCTTCATCACGTCGCCGGTTCTGACCTTGCAGGCATAGGGGTCGGTCATTGCCTTATCGCCGCTGTAGCAGGCCTTGAAGCTTCCGGACTTCACTGTCAGGCCATAGTTGGAGCTGTCGGTGATCGTGTAGGTCAGGGCGACCAGCACCACCTCACCCCGCAGCACACGGGGCGTGGACAGCTTTGAATTGCCACCCCACGCGATGAAGTAATTCTGGTTTTCGTAGAAACGATAGTCGCCAGTGCCGGCCTCGCCATCCGCGACCTTGAACACAGCGTCCAACTGTGTGCCGCGGTTGTTATAGACGGGCTTTCCCGTAAGGCTCAGGCCCTTCGTCTCCACATAAAATTCCATCGCGCCAACGCCGTTGCTGTTTGAAGCGTCAAGGGAAAAGGTATACGTGACGGTATTGCCGCTCTGCTCCTCGTCCACCCGCAGGTAGACAGTCTGACTGGCGCTCGCCACGACCACCAGCGACAGAGCCATGGCAACAGTGAGCAATAATGTGATAACTCTCCTCATTTGCACTCCCTCTCTCGTTTAATTTCGGCACGCCGGATACGCCGGGATACCCCCGCCGCCCCGCGCCGTGCCATTGATAAAATACAGCCGAATGTGCTTTCCATACACGGATACATTGTACCCTATTTCATCCTATAAGGCAAGCATTTTTTTGACGATTTTTGGTAGGCATGTTAAAAATCGGAAAGCATGTCCGGAACCGTACCGTCATTTCATCTGTAATTCATCTGTAATCTGTGTGTAATTCCGCGGGAAAACCTATCAGAATGATAAAACCTCCCGGCCGCTGGCGCAGTCGGGAGGGCGCTGACTATCACTTCTTTTTCTTTTTCAGCACCAGCACGGCCACTGCCGCCGCCACGATCACCACCGCGAGGACGATCCACAGCGCGGCGCTGCCGCTCTGCTTCTCCTGCCCACCGGACGTGCTGCCGTCGGCGGAGCTTGCGGCGTCGCTGCCGGTCACGCCGTCAGAGGCCGCCGCGCCATCGTTGGCAGTGCCGCTGCCATTGGCGGTGTCGCCAGCTCCCGCCGTATCGCCGCCTGCCGCACCGTTGCCGTTGCCGGAAGTACCGTCAGGCGCGGTATTGGCGTCGGTCTTCAAATCGTCGCCATTGGTTTCGGTAATCACCGGCGTATCCTCCGCCACAGGCTCCTGTCCGCCGGTGATGGCCACAGGCGTGGTAATGACCTGCGCGGTATAGACGTCGCCGGAGCCGTCCAGCGCCGCGATGAACTCAGCGCCCAGCGTGTAAGTGCCGTCCTTGTTGGCAGGCATGGTGGCCTGAATGGTCAGCACTGTGGCTTCCTCCGTCATGCGCCGGTCAGGTGTCGTGCCCACGGCGGCAAAATAACCGGTCTTGGCCGTATAGCCATACAGGTCAAAAATGCCTTTCTCCGTAGCCGGGCTATAGCTGAGACTGCCGTCACCCATGGTGATGCCGCTGGCATCCTGCGCCAGCGTCATGCCCACAGACGGCTGCAACTGGACGCTGAACACACCCAGCGCTTTCCCCTCCGGCGGTGTGACCGTAACGGAGTAGGTCACGGTGGCGGTATCACCGCTGACCTTTGTCTCGGTCGGGGTAATCGTCAGCTTCGCCGTGCCAGGGATCGTCCCGGCGTAGGCCGTTACCGTCAGCAGCGTCAGCAGCAGCGCCGTGGTCAGCGCCAGCATCAGGCGTTTGGTCATACGTTTCATAAGCATTCCCTCTCCTGTTCTCCCTCCGCACGGAAGGGGGTAGTGTGTCCATTGTATCATATACATTCGCCGTTGGCAAGACGGATCACAGGTCAAAGATCGTGGCTGTTACCTCGTCCGCGGTGATGCCGCCGAACAGCTCGCCCACCGGACTGTCATTCAGCACGGCCCCCACATCCTCCGGACGGAAAGCCACGCCCTTCAGCCGCTCCACCAGCTCCTCCAGTCCGCAGACGGACAGGAAGTCGCCGAAGAACCGGACGTCGGTGATGACGCCATTGGCGATGGAGACGTTGGCCTCCAGACAGCCGCCGTCCCAGTAGCGCTTGCATCTCACGTTGAACTTGGGGGAGCGGCCATAGTTCCACTCCCAGGTGTCGTATTTCTCCCGCTTCAGGCGGTCGACCTCCGCCAGCTCCCCGGCACTCAGCGCGCCGGGCGTCAAGCCGCCGCCGGACAGCGCGTCCTTCAGATAGGCCCAGAAGGCGGGCAGCTCCATGTCGTTGGGCAGAAAGTCCCGGATGTTGCCGATGCGGCTGCGAACGGATTTGGTGCTCTTGGAGCGGAATTTCTCTGGATCCACGTTCAGCGCCCCGGCCACCATGCCGGGATTGGCGTCAAACAGCAGCGTACCGTGGTGTAGGATGCGGCCGCCGTGACGGCGCTGGGCCGTACCGGAGACCTTGCGGCCCTCCACCAGAATATCGTTGCGGCCGGAGGCCTCCGCATTCAGTCCAAGGCTCCGCAGCGCCGCTACCACCGGCTCGGTAAAGCGGCGGATGCTGATGCCGTCGTCCCCCACGTTGGTGATGAAGGAGTAGTTCAGGTTGCCCAGATCGTGATACACCGCGCCGCCGCCGGTGCTGCGGCGCACCACATTGATATGGTGCTGCTCCACAAAGGCGCGGTTGATCTCCGCCTCGGTGTTCTGGTTCTGGCCCACCACGATGGTGTTGTCGTTCTGCCACAGCAGCAGATAGTCGCCCTGGGTGCGGTGACACAGGACGTATTCCTCAAACGCCAGATTGTAATAGGGGTTCTGGGAGTGGGTCTCAAGATACTGTACGGTTTTTTCCATGGATGCTCCTCCGGCTTGCGATGTCTTTCTGGTACTACAAAAAAATCCCACCCGTCTGGGTGGGATTTTTGGCGCGGAAGGAGGGATTTGAACCCTCGCGCCGCTTTTGACGGCCTACTCCCTTAGCAGGGGAGCCCCTTCGGCCACTTGGGTACTTCCGCAAATATAAAGTTGCTGGCGGAGAGAGTGGGATTCGAACCCACGGATGCTTTCACATCGCCGGTTTTCAAGACCGGTGCTTTCGACCACTCAGCCATCTCTCCGTGTGCGAAGTTCCGCGGTTAAACCCCAGACGCAGGTAATATCTTACCATGGAAAAGGCGCTTTGTCAACAAAAAGAACAGCGCCGCAAGAAAAAAATAAAAAAATCGAAAATTAGGGGTTGCAAAATGAAAAAAGATATGCTATTATAACTAAGCTGTCTGGCAGACAACAGAATATCCGGGTGTGGCGAAGTTTGGTATCGCGCTTGAATGGGGTTCAAGAGGCCTTGAGTTCGAATCTCAACACTCGGACCAAATTAACGAAACGGTATAGATGCGTCTGGCGAAAAGCCAGGCGCATCAACCGTTTCCGGGCTTTTTCGGGCCCGGATTCTTTCTTTCAAACCATAGATGCAAATCGCTGTTTCAGAGCGTCTGCCCTGATTTGAACCGGGCGGTTTCCCTTTTCAGGCAGATGCATTCAGCCAGTGCCCTTTTTGAACGGCGTTTTTTCTGACTGGCAGCGGTGTTTTTCTTAAAAAAGAATTACAAAGATTCGGGCGCCGTTTTGTTGGTCTTGACGGACTGAGAAAGCGGCGCCCTTTTTCATTTCAAAAAGGGCGCTGGTCGCAGCGCCTGTATTTGAAGGCCGGAGCAATCATGCTCCGGCCTTATTTTTTATGCACGGGAGGAGTTACATGAGCATCAGCACAGAAGAAAAGGACCGTTACCTCAGAGAAACGGCAATCGTCCTTGCCCGAGAAGGATTTCAGACGGGCAAAACTGATACCGGCAAGCTTCGTGTCCTGCTTGACGGTGCGCCGCTGTGCGAGGTGACCGAGAACGGCGGCATCACCTACCGAAATGAGGACATTAATGAACCGGAACGGGTCGCCGCCAAGGACATGGTGTATGAGATCGTCAGAAACACAGCGGAATATATGCGGCAGATGGAAACAGCGCCCTTTTTGAAAGCCGACGGCCTGGAGGACGGCTACAAGGTGCTGGCGGATTTCAATGGCACTGTGCTGGCTGGAGTTCAGAGCAAACACGGAGTTCACTTCGTCACATGGGATTGGGCCTATGGGCACACAGGCGTATGTCATGGGCACTATTTCATGGAGAACTATGCAGGAGCCAAACAGGACTTTGCCATCCGTTCCGGGCTGATTCAAAAGGAACAGCTTTTCACCCCAGAGCAGATGACCGAGATTTATCGCTGCTGTGCGGACTCTGTAGACGGAGATTTCTTCGAACTCACGGGAGAGCAGGAAAAAATGATCCGCAGTGTTCAGCAGCAGATCGAGGAGTGTGTGCCGGATCTGGACGAGCGGATTCGGCAGCAGGAAGACGCCTTGGAACAAATCGCGCAGGAACAGACAATGTAATATCAAACGGTACGGGCCGGAGTCTTAGCAATAAGATTCCGGTCTTTTTTCATTTCAGAGAGGAGTTCGCTTATGCCGTACTATTTCATGCGAGACACGCCGCTGCAGGCGTTGGAGCAGTTGATGATGTCTCAGCCCGGTCAAAAACCCAGAGGCGGTGGGATATATCGCAGCCCATTTCATTACACGCCCAAAGATGTGGCGTGCGAATACTGCCAGAACTATGTCCGCAAGCATCCGTGCCGTCTATGTGAATGTACCTGCTTGGATGAACGGATCGAGGCAGGTGTACTGGAGCTGAATGAGTTCGTGCGGGACTGCTTCGCACCCTCTATGGGGCCGCAGTTCCGAAAACGGATGCATCAGCAACTCAGAGAAAGAAACCCTCAATTCTTCCTGTCCAATGCCCACCGGCGAAGATGGACATACTGGCGGGAACGCTGCTGGCGTCTGTCTGACCGGAACAAAGCGGCCCTCTTCCTGCTCACGGCATACGAGAGCCTTTGGCGCAGGATGGTCTGGAAATGCGGGAACGACGGTTTTGACTTTCAAAGCGTCCGTCTCGGAGGGATCGAGCCGGAGTTATACAGCGTCTATCAGGCGGCGAAGGCCATTGCAATCGGTTGCTGCAATATTACTCTTGCGGACCTTGCGTCTCCGGAACTGGTCACAGATGAGGCGTTCCACCTGATTACCGGCGCACTGCTGATGGCCAAGTACGGAGATGTGGTTTTGAATTTGGAAAAAGGAGTTGACGAAACATGGTGATACAAGCGGTACTTGGTAATCCGCATCACCCGGAATACGGCGTGGCGACCATCCCGTTCCCTATTCCGCATGACCAGTACGCACACTGCATGGAGCTGTTGGAGGCACTGGAGATCGGCGACGCGGTCAAGGCGGACTGCAAGGTGACGAAGATCGACAGCTTCTACACCGTCCTGAAACGAACGGAAATGCTCACGGTCAACGTGGAGGAGCTGAACTACCTCGCCAAACGGCTGGAAAGCTTCGACACCGGCGAGGCCGCACAGTTTCAGGCAATGGCCCACAAGCTGGAGCTGTTTGAGTTAAAGGATCTCATCAACCTGACCTTCTGCTGCCAGCAGGCTACGGTCATCACCGACTTTTCCGACCTCGCCGCTGTTGGCCGTGACCACTACATGAACCTGCACGGCGGCAGCGCCAAAACAGAGGAACTGGATGCGCTGGATGGCGAGGAAACCGCGCGGCGGCTCATCGAAAGCGGCAGCGGCAAAATCACTCCCTACGGCGTGGTCTACGACAACGGCATGAAGCTGGAGCAGATCTACGACGGCCGGTTCTTCCCCTGCTATTACTATGAGCCGAACACAATCACCGTTGCGGTGACCTCCAAAGCCGAGCCGGAGGACACAGAACATATCACATGGCTGTTCCTCCCCATGATGCAGGAGGAGATCGACCGCGCCCTCCTTCGCGGGGGCATCACAGACGCTGCCGATGTCCGCCTGCGGCTGGAGGACAGCCAGCTCCCCAATGAGGTGGATGTCCTTCTGGATATGGAGTACGAAACTCTCTCAGATCTCAACGAACTGGCAGAGGCAACGGATGGGTTATCAAACGCGGATATGGAAAAGCTGGGGGCCGTGGTCATGCTGGCAGAGCCAAAGTCTGCGGCACAGATCAAAAACCTTGCGGAAAGCCTTGACCTCTTTGACTTCGCCCCCGGTGCGCATACGCCGCAGGAGTACGGCAAGTACATGATCCAGCAGTCCGGCCGCTTCGAGTATGACGAAAACCTCGACGCTTTTTATGACTATGAAAAGTACGGTGCGGAACGGATGAATGAGGAGGATGGGATGTTCACCGACCGGGGTTACATCGCGTACAAGGGCTATTACAGCATGGAGGAAGTGATGAACGGCAGCCAGAGCAGCCGCATGGAGATGGGAGGTTTTTCACGATGATTCTTTATCTGACTCACGGCAATGGCGAGGAAAGCATCCCGCTGGAATTGCCCGCAGCCTCTTCTCAGGTGGAGGAGATCGACATTCGGCTGGACGATATCTGTTCAGGAGAAGGAAATTTCCGCATTTCAGATGTAAAGAGCTCTGTAAAGGGACTCTGGCAGTTTATCCGAAGCGCAGACCTTCTTGACCCGGAAGACTTGGAAAAGCTGAATCGGCTCTCAAGGCAGATCGACACAATGAGCGAAAAGGAGCATCAGATATTTGCCGGCGCACTGTTGAGTGAATGTATCAGCAATCTCAACGATGTGCTGCAAACGGTTGAGCGCATTGGGCAGTACGGAATGATCCCGAAGGTGACCTGTGACCGGGAGCTTGGCGGGTATTTGGTGGAGCATGGCAAAATCGACTGCCCGGAGCATCTCAAGCCGTATTTGGACTATGTTGGCATCGGCGCGGAGTTTTACAGCAATTGCGGCGGCGCGTACACCTTGGATGGGTATGTAGTTCGAAAAGAACATCTGCCGAACCATTTCCAAGTGCCGGAGCCTTGGCGGGATGAGAGCAGGGATGAAATGCTCCGCATGACGCTGCGTGTCGATGGAAAGCCGGACTACATCCTCGTCCTCCCCGCTGATGAGGAATACCTCGACGCTGTGAGGGCTTACCTTGATATTGATGTTTTCGCGGATGCCATGCTCTGTGATATTCGCTTTAAGATACCATACATTGGGGAACTGATTTGCGATACGGATTGCCCCGCCGTGGAGGATTACAACGATTTTGCCGAAGCCTTGGAGGATATCTGGCAGCAGGACGGGATGCTCCTTACCTACGCCGCCGTGCTGGAGGCCGAGAAGCCGGAAACCCTGCACCGTGCCTGTGAACTCCTGCGAAATCTGGACAACTATCAGCGCATCACGGAGGATGCCTACGGTTACGGTCAGCAGCGATTGCAGGAAACGCTGGGGCTGGATGATGAGGCCATCTATGAGCTGGACGGCTACATGGATTTTGAGAAATACGGTCAGGATTGCATGGAAAACGACTGTGTGACAAAAACAGAGTTCGGCCTGCTGCGTCGCTTGGACCCGCCCTTCCCGGAGCAGACGCAGGGGCAGAGGATGATGTAAGCAAAAGCGGCTCGATCCATTTGGAACGAGCCGCTTAATAAGCAGATAAACTGGAATTTTCAAATTAGTCTTTGCAAATAACCTTTGAATCTTCACCATCAATTACAATTCCCTGACGGTTGTTAATTGGGCATAGATTCAAATCCGAAAACT
>URKW01000065.1 GCA_900548615.1 uncultured Eubacteriales bacterium
TCTCCAGTTCTCCATAAAGACACCCCCGTTTCCTTTATTATAC
Source organism: uncultured Eubacteriales bacterium (assembly GCA_900548615.1). Classification (GTDB taxonomy): domain Bacteria; phylum Bacillota; class Clostridia; order Oscillospirales; family Oscillospiraceae; genus Vescimonas. The sequence continues at coordinate 44 of URKW01000065.1, forward strand.
CAGAAACAGGGGCGTTTGGGTAGTTTTTTGACAGGCTGAAAAAATGAGACTGCGTGAGCAGTCTCATTTTTTATCATATTCAGGAGGCAATCAATCGTCAAATACGGGGTAGCCGTCTTTCAGGCTTTCGTCATAGATGGCTCTCTCGCCGCCGATGAACTTGGGGCGGACGCGGGCGGCCAGCAGAATGGCCTGGCCGATGTGGTTCTGCTGCAGGCGGACGGGAACGGCCACCTTCTTCAAATGCATACCGATCAGCGTACCGCCGATGTCAAGGCCAGCGTCGGCACGAATCTCCTCCAGCGCCACGGGGTGACGGAAGCTGTGATAGGCGGCAGTGGCAAAGGAGCTGCCGGCCTTGGGTTGAGGCATCACGTTGACGATCTCGCCATTGGGGATGGCCTCGTGCTCCACGATCAGGGCGCGGTTCAGATGCTCGCAGCATTGGGCGGCGATATAGACCCCCATGGGAGCAAACACGCTGTTCAGCCCCTCAAAGATGGCGTTGGCCACCTCGGGCGTCGACCAGCTGCCCACATTGTGACCCACCACTTCGCTGGTGGAGCAGCCCACCACCACGATCTGACCCTTGTGGAGTCTGGCGGCCTCGGCCAGCTGACGGGCGGCGTTGGCGGATTCTTCCTTTACCTGTGACAACAGGTTCTTATTCTCTACGTCATGAACGGTTCCTGCCATAAAAAACACCTCATTTCAACGTATTGGAAAGCGCTTTGCGGACGCACTGCCACATGCGGTGACAGTGCGTCCGATTCAATAGCATTATTATAGCACAGTTAAATTTTTTCCGCAATACGGGTCTTTTGCATGACCTTCAGCAGCACGAAGCCGATGACCAGACCCATGGCGGCCTGCACCAGATTGCCGGGGATGCTGGCGGCGGCGCCGATGCCCTTGCCCAGCAGCAGACCGGCATAGCCGAAGTAGCCCACCACCATAATGATCTCGCCCACCACGCCGCTGACGATGGCGGCGGCACTGGTACGGCCCATGGCCTTGAAGATCAGGGCGGCCACCAGCGCGTCAAGTCCCTTGATGACAAAGGTGCCGGGCGCATAGTAGCCATAGCCGGACAGCAGGTCGGTCAGCATGGAGCCGATACCGGCGGCAGCGCCGCCCAACCACGGGCCCAGCAGCCAGCCGGACAGCAGCACGAAGCAGTCGCCCAGATTCACATAGCCGTTCATGGGGGAGGGGATCCGCACCACCATGGTGGCCACATACGTCAGCGCGGCCATCAGGGCGCTGACCACCAGTTTTTGCACTTTTTTATCAGACATTGCCATTGCCTCCTTGCATTTCTTTCTGGAGTGTATTATAGTATTCTTTGGTATTATTAAAATATCCAAAATGAGACAAAATGTACATACCAGATGGAGGGGCCACATGCTGACCTATACCTTTGAAAAAAGCGGCGGCGTAAGCCTGTACGAGCAGCTTTACCGCCACATTAAGAGCGACATTCTGTCCGGCGTGCTGGCGGCGGGGGAGAAGCTGCCCAGCAAGCGGGCGCTGGCGGCCCATCTGGAGGTCAGCGTTATCACGGTGAAAAACGCCTATGAACAGCTGATCGCCGAGGGGTACATCTGCGGTGTGGAGAAGCGCGGGTACTACGTGATGCGGATCGACCAGCCGCTGACCGCCGCGCCTTCCGCCATGACGGAGACCATCGACGAGCCGCCGGAGCGCCAGTGGTTTATGGATTTCGTCACCAACTCCACCGCCGCCGAATACTTTCCCTTTGCCACGTGGACGAAGCTGCTGCGGCAGACCATTCTGGAGCAGGACACCCATCTGCTGCGGCCTACACCCTCTACCGGTGCGCTGGAGCTGCGGCAGGCCATCGCGGATTATCTGCACCAGTTCCGGGGGATGACGGTGTCGCCCCGGCAGATCATCGTGGGGGCCGGGACGGAGACGCTGTACACGCTGCTGATCCAGCTGCTGGGGCGGGAGAAGTGCTATGCCGTGGAGGATCCGGGGTACAGCAAGATCGGCCGCATCTATCAGAGCAATCAGGTACAGCTGCGGCACGTGGCGCTGGACGAGAGCGGGCTTTCCTGTCAGGCGCTGCGGCAGACCGACGCCGACGTGGTGCATATCTCTCCCAGCCACCACTATCCCACCGGCATCGTTATGCCTGTTGCCCGCCGCCACGAGCTGCTGCGCTGGGCTGACGAGGAGGAGGGGCGGTACATTCTGGAGGACGACTACGACAGCGAGTTCCGGTTCGTGGGACGGCCGATCCCCACGCTGTTCTCCGACGACGAGCACCAGCACGTTATCTACCTGAATACCTTCTCCAAGACCATTGCGCCGTCTATCCGCATCAGCTATATGCTGCTGCCGCCAAGGCTGCTGGAGGACTATCGGGAGAAGCTGGGGTTCTACTCCTGCACGGTGTCCAGCTTCGAGCAGTACACGCTGGCGGAGTTCCTGTCACGGGGCCATTATGAGCAGCACCTGAACCGGATGCGCAAGCGCTATCACCAGAAGCGGGACGCGGTGATCGACTGCATTCTGTCCGGGCCGCTGGCAGGCCGGGCGGAGATCATGGAGCAGGACGCGGGACTGCACTTTCTGGTGCGGCTGAATACAACGCTGCCGGACGAGACGCTGCGGCAGCGGGCGGCGGAGCGGGGACTGCGGCTGGCACTGCTGTCAGATTACTACCGCCACGGCGAGGATGCGCCCCACCACGTGCTGGTGGTGAACTATTCCGGCATCGAATTGGAAAAATTACCCCAGGCGCTGGCGCGTCTGGCGGAAATCATCAAGGAGTGATAGTATGTACGACGAACTGACGAAAGAGGACATTCAGAAAATGCAGGAGGAGATCGACTACCGGGTGCAGCAGCTGCGGCCCAAGCTCATCGAGGACGTGCAGACGGCGCGGGCCTTCGGCGATCTCAGCGAGAATTTTGAGTATAAGTGCGCCAAGCAGGAGAAGAACCGCAACGACAGCCGCATTCGGTACCTGCAGCGGATGATAAAGACCGCCAAGGTCATCGGCGACAAGTCCACCGAGGACACGGCGGGACTTTACGACACGGTGGAGATTTTGATGGAGAACACCGGCCGCAGCCGTACCATTCAGCTGGTGACCACATTGCGGCAGGACGCGCTGAAGGGCTGGATCAGCAAGGAATCCCCCGTGGGCCGGGCCGTCATGGGCCGCAAGGCGGGAGATCGGGTGTATGTGGAGATGGAGAATGGCCGGGGGTACTATCTGACCATCCAGTCCATCACCAAGGGCAGCGACGACGGCTCGATTCCCATCGGCAGCTTTTAAGGAGGAACGGCCATGACCTTACAGCAATTGCGGTACGTCACCACCGTGGCAGAGACGGGCACCATCAGCGGTGCGGCCAAGGCACTGTTCATCTCACAGCCCAGTCTGACCGCCGCTATTCAGGAGCTGGAAAAGGAGATGGGTATCACCATCTTTCTGCGCACTAATCGCGGCGTGGTGCTGAGCCGGGAGGGAGACGAATTTCTGGGCTATGCCCGGCAGGTGCTGATGCAGGCGGAGCTGCTGGAGGACCGCTACGGGGCACAGTCCAGCCACCGGCAGCAGTTTGCCGTGTCCGCCCAGCACTATAACTTCGCGGCCCGTGTGTTTGCCCGTGTGGTGCGGGATATGGGCGGCGAGCGGTACAGCATGACCTTCCGGGAAACCACTACCTATGAGGTCATTGAGGACGTGGGCCGCATGCGCAGCGAGGTGGGCGTGCTGGTGATGACAGAGCAAAACGGCGAGGTGCTGCGGCGGCTATTCCGGGAATACGAGTTGACCTATACGGAACTGGTGCAGAAAGATGCCACCGTGTATGTGGACAAGAATCACCCCTTGGCGGGCCGGGGCGAGGTGACGGAGGAGGAACTGGCGCCCTATCCCTGCGTGACCTTTGAGCAGGGAACCCATAATGCGGTGTTCTTCTCGGAAGATATCTCTATGCCGGCGGTGACGCCACGGCACATTCTGGTGCGCGACCGGGCCACCGCCAACGACCTGACCCGCGAGATCAACGCCTATCAGCCGGGTATTGGGCTGGACGACGAGGTATCCCGCACCGTCTATGCCTCGGCCATGCTGCTGCTGAAGCCCCGGAAACGGGTGAGCCTGGGGTATATCGTGCGCAACCACATGCTGCTCAGTCCCATGGCGCAGGCGTACATTCAGGCCATGGAGGAGTATGCGGAGAAGTACAAGCAGTCACATTTGACATAGTTTTAGACTATAGCGAACTTAGTTTTCGCGTATTTTACAAATGGCAAAAGCTGTAGTATCATCATACCTGCAAAGAACAAAACAATACCATCGATTGACAAGGGCCCTTGTTAATCGACGGTAAAATACAGAATGATGAAAGGAGTTTTTGCTATGAAAAAGACAACTGCTGTGGTGCTGGCCCTGCTCCTGACATTGGTGGTGCTGGGCACATTCGTTTCCATCGTGACGGGCTGGTTCAATCCTGTGGTGAAGGTCACGGGCCTGCTGCTGGGCTACCTGATATTCGCCGATCTGGCGGTCATCTGTGGTCTGATAGCCGGCGCCTATAAGGCATAATATATCTTACTGCTTACCATTTATTTTCTCTCTCAACCTCTTCCAAAGCGAAAAGCGGCTGTGCAGTGCACAGCCGCTTTTCGCATGAATTTTATGCGGCCCTTACAACAGACACCGCATGTCCTCCGGTAGGGGAGCGGTGATGTGGAGAAGCTGATCCGTCAACGGATGGTGCAGCCACAGCTCATAGCTGTGCAGTGCCGGGCGGGCGATGAGAGACTTGTCCTCCGCGCCGTAGAGCCAGTCGCCGGTGAGGGGACAGCCGATGGCGGCCATATGGAGCCGCAGCTGATGGGTACGGCCGGGGATGGGCCGCAGCCGCAGCAAGGTGCGGCCATGGGAGACGGATAGGGTTTCGTACTCCGTGCGGGAGGGCAGGCCCTCCGGGTCGACACGGCGCTTCAGCAGCGAATCCGGCTGGCGGCTGATGGGCAGGTCGATGGTTCCCTTGGTTGGCTGGGGCACGCCGTCGCAGACGCCGCGATACTCCCGGCGGAAGTCCTCCGTGTGGAGGATCACCATGCAGCGCTGGTGCATGTAGCCGTTTTTGGCCACCACCATCACGCCGGTAACGCCGCGATCCAGCCGGTTCACGGCATGGAACGCGCTGCCGCCCAGATAATGGGCCACCGCGCCCGCCACGGTGACGGTCTCCTCCGTCAGTGCCGCCGAGTGGACGGTGATCCCGGCGGGCTTGTTGAGGATGAGAAGATCCTCATCCTCCCACAGAATGTCCAGCGGGTAGTCCACGGGGACGATATCGCTGTGGGCGGGCGGGTCGGACACGTCCACCGTCAGCACATCGCCCTCGCAGGCCGCGGCCCGGACGGTGACGGGGCTGCCGTTCAGCAAAATGGCGTTTTCCCGCCATTTCAGGGATTTCAGCAGGGAGGAGGACAGCCGCAGCTCCTGCCGCAGCAGCTGCTTGACGGTCAGGCCGGACAGCGCCGGGGTGATGGGCAGCGTCAGGATACGCATGGGAAAAGCCTCCTCGAAAAGTTTCTTAAAAAGAGTATAGCACAAGAGGGCAAAATATGATAGACTATATCGACACAATCAGAACAACCTTGAAAAAACGGAGAAAGGACAACAAAATTATGGCTTCTAAAGTGTATTTTGCCGATCTGCGTGCCGATTATCATGAGAATTTGCAACAGAAGCTGACGCGGCTGCTGAAAACGGCGGGGATGGGCGATATTGATTTTAACGAGAAGTTTGTGGCCATCAAGCTGCATTTCGGCGAGCCGGGGAATCTGGCCTATCTGCGGCCCAACTGGGCCAAGACCGTGGCGGACTTCGTGAAAGAGCGGGGCGGCAAGCCCTTCCTGACCGACTGCAACACGCTGTACGTGGGCGGTCGGAAGAACGCGCTGGATCACATGGACAGCGCCATGGTCAACGGCTTCAACTATATGACCACCGGCTGCCAGATCATCATTGCCGACGGCTTGAAGGGTAATGACGAGGTGGAGGTGCCTGTGGCAGGCGGCGAATACGTGAAGAACGCCAAGATCGGCCGGGCTGTCATGGACGCGGACGTGTTTATCTCCCTGACCCACTTCAAGGGCCACGAGACGGCGGGCTTCGGCGGCTGCCTGAAGAACATCGGCATGGGCTGCGGCAGCCGCGCCGGCAAGATGGAGCAGCACAACGCCGGAAAGCCCCACGTGGAGCAGAAGCTGTGCGTGGGCTGCGGCCAGTGCTGCAAGATCTGCGCCCACGGCGCACCGGTCATTACCGACCGGAAGGCCGCCATCGACCACGACAAGTGCGTGGGCTGCGGCCGGTGTATCGCCATCTGCCCCAAGAACGCGGTGCAGATCAATTGGGACGAGTCCACCAGCAACCTGAACCGCAAGATCGCCGAGTACACCAAGGCGGTGGTGGATGGCCGTCCCTGCTTCCACATTTCGCTGGTCATCGACGTGTCCCCCAACTGCGACTGCCGCAGCGAGAACGACATGGCCATCGTGCCCAATGTGGGCATGTTCGCCTCCTTCGATCCGGTGGCGCTGGACATGGCCTGTATCGATGCGGTGAATGCCCAGATGCCGCTGCACGGCAGCGCGGCGGACTGCCCGGAGGATCATCAGCACGCCCACGACTACTTCCAGCGCATCCATCCCGACACGGATTGGCGCAGCTGTCTGGAGCACGGCGAGAAGATCGGACTGGGCACACGGGAATATGAGTTGGTGAAGATTTGAGTTTTGTATAAAAAACGGTCGGTGCGACGCACCGGCCGTTTTTTTGTGGGGGAAAAATGATGTAGGGGCGACGACTCTGTTCACCCCAGTAATGATGCGATTGATCGTCAGGGCGGACAGAGTCGTTCGCCCCTACAGAGAGGCTGGTGAGGATCACCCTTACACCAGCTCCGCAAAGCTCCGGATGCAGCGGTGGCACACCGTCTGCATCTCGTCCCATGAGACATGGAAAAATTCGTCGTACACGCCGATGACCTGCATGCCCGCTGTCCGGGCGCTGCGGCAGGCGGCGATGGAATCGTCGAAAATGGTGCAGTCCGCTACGTCCACGCCCAGCAGCTCCGCCGTTTTGCGGTAGATGGCGGGCTCCTTTTTGTCCATGCCCAGCTCCTGGGCAAAGTAGATATGCTCGAAATAGGGCTTCAGCCCCAGGTGTCCCAGCGCCGCGTGACAGTGGGCGGGAACGCTGGAGGTCAGGACGGCCATCCGCTCTCCGGCGGCCTTGCACTTCTCCAGATAATCCACCACGCCGGGCTTTACCGGAACGCTGGTGGTGTACAGGTCGCCGGCCATCTCCATCCACTCGGCCATGATCTCGTCGGTGGACTCGCTGAGGTGGCAGTACTCCTTGGTGAAGATGGCGGCCTTGGGGAACACGGTGTGGGCCACGCCCTCGTAGTATTCCCGGGTGTAGGGCAGACCCCGCTTGGCGAGAAACGCGGTGTCCACGTCACGCCAGATGCCGTTGGAGTCGATGAGGGTGCCGTCCATGTCAAAAATCAGCATAAATATTCTCCTTTATCGTAGATCCAGAAGCGCCACGGGAAGTCTACGGCCTCCTGTGCGTAGTCGATGCCGATGCGCTTGCCGGTGTGGATGGTGAGGGGACGGGGCGGCCGGTCGGGCAGGCCCACGTCGGAGAGGGCGGTGCAGAGGAACAGCTCCTCTCCCGTGGTCAGGTCGATGCCGTTCTGGCGGCGGTCCAGCCCCAGCGCCTGACAGCACTTGCCGGGGCCGTTGAGGAAGTTCTTCCGCTGATAGGCCGTCAGCTCGTCAGGAGCCTTGCCATACCGCAGGCGGCAGAGGGCTTCCAGACCGTGCACCGGGGCAAGACCCCGCAGCAGCACGGCGGAGGGCTCCCCCTCCGGCTCGGTGACGAAGTTCAGGCAGCAGTGCATGCCGTAAATGAGATAGATATAGGCGTGGCCCGGCGGGCCGAACATGGTGGCGTTGCGGGCGGTCTTGTGGTAGCCGTAGGAGTGGGCGGCCTTGTCGATGGCGCCCACGTAGGCCTCGGTTTCCGTGATGCGGCACACCAGCAGTTGCCCATCATACCGCCGAACCAGATAGCAGTCCACAAGACTGCGGGCGATATCCACCGTATTTCCTGTATAAAAATTCCGACAAAGTATTGCCATTTTCGTCCTCCGGTGGTATAGTGCTTTTGCTATTCTATCATTTTTACGGAGAAAATACAAGAAAAAGGAAGTGTTGCCGCGATGCCTGCGTACAATTACAAAAAAGGTCTGACCGCCATGCTGGGGTGTTTCTTCATCTGGGGGTTCCAGCCGTTATACTGGTATCTGTGCGGCGGCATGGATACCTTCTTCCTGATGGCCAGCCGTATTGTGTGGGCGGCGGTGTGCTGCGTGCTGCTGCTGTGGATGCAGGGCAAGCTGCCCCAGCTGGCGGCGGCCTTCAAGGATAAGCAGGTGCTGAAGCGGGAGATCCCGGCGGCGGTGTTCCTGTTCGGCGACTGGATCGTGTATCTGTGGGCGGTGCAGAACGGCCGGGTGCTGGAGTGCTCGCTGGGCTACTACATCCAGCCGCTGGTGGTGTTCGCTTTCGGCGCGGTGATCTTCAAGGAGAAGATCTCGTGGCGGCACTTCGTCATCATTGCCATTGTGGTGGTGGGCATCGTGCTGAGCACCAGCGGCTTCGGCGGCGTGCCCTATGTGACTATCGCGCTGGCTGCCATGTTCGCCATCTATGCCGCCATCAAGAAAAGCCTGACCATTGATTCCATCGTCAGCACCACCATGGAGATCATCATGATGGTGCCGGTGGCGATCGTATTCGTGCTGTGCTGCCGCATGGGCGACAACGGCATGGGCAGCCTGACGGTGGTGCGGCAGCTGCTGCTGATGGGCTCCGGTGTGGTGACGGCAGTTCCTATGCTGTTCTATGCCATCGGCGTGCGAAACCTGCCGCTGATGACCACCGGTATCTGTCAGTATCTCAGCCCCACGCTGGCTATCTTCTGCGGCATGATCATGGGCGAGAGCCTGACGAAGGAAAAGCTGGTGAGCTTCTGCTTTATCTGGGCAGGCGTGATTTTGTATACGCTGAACAGCATTTATGAGGAGAAAAAGCGCAGCAAAACGGCGGCGTGAGGAGGAAACCGAATGAATATTACAGTCTATCTGGGTGCAAACGAGGGCAACGATCCGGCTCTGGGGCAGGCTGTGCGGGAGCTGGGCCGGTGGATCGGCGAAAGCGGCTACACGTTGGTTTACGGCGGGTCAAAGACCGGGCTGATGGGCGATATCGCTGGAAGCGTGTTGGCGGCCGGTGGAGAGGTCATCGGCGTGGAGCCGCAGTTTTTCATGGACGCGGGTTTTCAGTACGACGGTCTGACGGAGCTGATCGTGACGAAGGATATGGCGGAGCGCAAGACGAAGATGATCCAACTGGGCGACGCCTTTATCGCTTTTCCCGGCGGCACCGGAACGCTGGAGGAGATCACAGAGGTCATGTCCAAGGTGTCGCTGAAGCAGCTGGACGCGCCCTGCATCCTCTATAATCTGAACGGCTATTACGACGACCTGAAGGCGCTGCTGCGGCGTATGATCGAAAAGGAGCTGTCCTCGGAGGAGCGGCAGCAGGGAATCTATTTCGCGGAGAATTTACAGCAGATCAAAGAGATATTGGAAAAGTGACCCCATAGCAGCCTGCGGCATTCGCCGCAGGCTGCTGTTGCGTCGTGGGGCAGGGAATGGTATAATAAAGGAAAAAGGAGGGTGCGGATATGGGAAAGCGGATTTCTGTGATTCTGATCGTGGTGCTGGCGGTTGCGGCGGTGACTTTTGGGGTGCTATGGCAGAGTGCGCTGCGGGATCATTCCGATATTAAGGCGCTGGCACAGGCAGGCGCGAACGAGGCATGCAGCCGGTTTTCGGACTTTCAGAAAAGGGGAGACGACGGAAACTACTGGGGCGGCGTGGCGGCGTTTCACACCTTTCAGCAGGCTCACATCCTCCTGACGGAGGGGACGAGTCAGGCCGCTGACCGGGTGTTTTGCAGCGAGGTCTATGGCGCGCTGCTGCTGAAGCCGGAGCTGGCCAAGGCGCATATGGCGGAGGTCATCGAGGTGATGGAGCTGCTGGCACAGGATGTGACGGATGCCAACGCGTATGTGCGCATGGCGGAGCTGGGCAATGCGCTGGGGCAGTGAGCCGCAAGAGATGAAACAAGAGCGAAAGAAAGACGGAAAAGGAAAGCGATGAAAGGAAATCTGTCCCGGCGGCTTGCCATGTACGCTGCCGGATTGTTTGTGATGACGGTGGGGATCGCCCTGTCGGTAAAGTCGCGGCTGGGGGTGTCGCCCATCAGCTCCATCCCCCCTATGCCATGACGTGCATCTGGGGCATTGAAATGGGCAAGGCCACCATCCTACTGCATTGCTCGCTGGTGCTGCTGCAGATCATTTTGCTGCGGAGGAATTTTAAGCCGGTGAACCTGCTGCAAGTAGCGGTGGGCATTGTGTTCGGGTATTTTACCACCTTCTGTAACTGGTGCGTGTCCTTCCTGCCGGAGTCGGACGGCATAGTGCTGCGGGTCATATTGCTGCTGCTGAGCGTGGTGTGTATCGGCAGCTTCGGCAGCGTAGGCGTTGGCACGGTCATTGCTGCCGTTCTGGTGGGGATGGTGCTGGAATTTTTTACCAAGTGGTTGGGAGCGCGGCGTGACTGCTGGCTGTTCGGAAAAGAGACTGTTCGGGAATGACGCAGCGCTTTACAGCCTGGAGAAAGGAGCAGAAAATGGCAAAATTTCAGGATAAATTGATCGCAGACGGATACTGCGATGCCCGGGGCGCGGGTTTTTGCGCGACGGCCACGAGCCTGCCGGGTGGGGTATATGGCATGGTGGCCCTGTGCGTCAGGAAGCATGTGCTGTATCTCTACGATGTGGACATGAGGGGCAATATCGACGAACTGCTGCATGAGATCCCGCTGGAGCGGATCGAAAATTTGAAGATCCGGACGGGCTTTTTCAGTCAGGTATTGCGATTTGAGTACGAGGGCGCGGTGTTTTCTTTTACCAATTTTGTGGGGGTGAAGCCTGCGCTGGAGGTCATCAGGCAGGAAGCCGCGCGGCGCTGACCGCAACTGCCAGTTGCTTGTCTGGCGAACGATCCTGTGCTATACTGACGGTATGGAGGTGTTCGACATGGAAACAAAGGAGATTTTACATCATCTGCGGACAGAAAAGGGGCTGTCGCAGGACGAACTGGCGGAAAAGGTTTTTGTGACGCGGCAGGCGGTGTCCCGCTGGGAAAACGGCGAGACAACGCCGGGACTGGAGACCTTGAAGCGGCTTTCCCAGCTTTTTGATGTGTCCATCAATACGCTGCTGGGCTCCCCGCGGCAGCTGATCTGCCAGTGCTGCGGAATGCCGCTGGACGATTCCACCATCAGCAAGGAGCCGGACGGCGATTTCAACGAGGACTATTGCAAGTGGTGCTATGCTGACGGTACGTTTAAGTACACCAGCAAGGAGCAGCTGATCGATTTCTGCGTGACCCACATGGCCAGTGAAAGCTGGCCCGCAGAGCAGGTCAGAGCCCATATGGAGGCTGTGGTGCCGGAGTTGAAGCACTGGAAGAAATAAAAAGGCAGCGCAAGAACACCCCGCCGCA